>JANQQH010000306.1 GCA_028285025.1 Hyphomicrobiaceae bacterium
CGGAAAACATCACATGGCAAAGCTCAGCCCCTTGTTTGGCAAGCGTTTCCACCAACGCTGGATGGCTATGGCCATGCGTGATTGTCCACCAGGACGAGATAAGGTCGAGGATTTCCCGCCCCCTGGTATCATACAAGACAGCCTCTTTTGATCGCGCAACAGCAATTGGTTCGCATTCGGTTTTGTGTTGGGTGAACGGGTGCCAAATATGGCGTTTATCCAGATCCAAAATATCATTTGTCATGAGGCAATGGGGTCCATTGGTTGGTCGCAATAAGAGGGGCAACATCTAACAAAGCTTGTTTGTTTAAAGGTGACAGTGGGGGTAAAAAGCCCAGAATGGGAACATTACCGTACGTCTCAATGGCAAGTTTGTTGGCTTCGTTTTCAGGGCCATTTAAAATAACGCCGACTATGGGCAATCGGGCCTTTCTTAAGGCTGCCAGCGTTAAAAGCGTATGGTTGATGGTTCCAAGCGTTGAGCGGGCAACGACAATCACTGGCAAGCCAAGATGATGCATTAGATCCAGCATCAAATCCTTTTCATTAATCGGCACCATCACCCCGCCAGCCCCTTCCACAATCAAGGGGCTTTGCGTTTGTGGCAACCAAAAATCATCTAAAGAAATACGAACCCCATCAAGACGTGCCGCTTCATGCGGGGAAAGGGGTTGCGTTAAACTGTAACGGCTCTTCAAAAAATCAGAGGCACGTTTCTCTGTCAACTTATGCACAACATCAGTGTCGCTCAAACCGTCTGCCAAGCCCGATTGAATAGGCTTCCAGTAAGTTGCATCAATCTGCAAACAGACCCAAGCCGCCGCTACTGTTTTGCCAACATCTGTGTCTGTGCCAGTGATAAAAAATCCACGCATATATTTTACTTCACACCTACTTGACACCTACTTCACACCATGGGCTAATTTTTTCAACGCGCCAGAGAACAGCATCAGCAAAACACCAAGCCCAATAGCATAAAGCCCAATGTCATAAAAGACGGTTGTGTATGTGGCAAGGGAATTTTCAGGGTTAAGCACTTGACCAGCCACGGTTTCTGTTGCTGTCATTTGCGCAATTAATGCGCCTAACCATTGGGCCCAAGCCGAAGACAAAAGCCAAACAGCCATTAAGGTTGAGATAAGCGTTGCAGTTGCCAACTTTGTCATTTGGCTTAAACCTACAGGCGAAATGAATAACTCACCAGTGGTGTGAAGCAAATAGGCGAGCATTAAAAAGATGAGCGGCACTTTAAAATCAGGTCCAGCAAATTGAGCGCCATAAACCAAAACCAAGAAGCCCAGCCCGACCTGGCAGAGAGCCAGTCCAAATTTTAACGGTGCCGACAAATCTTGGCCCCGCGTGCCCAAAAAGGCCCAAAGCGCGCTAAAGATCGGCGCCAATATTAAAATAAAGCCGGCATTAAAAGATTGCGTTTGCGCCGCTGTTATTGACACCCCAAACAGGGAAAGTTCCGAGTTGCGGTTTGCAAACTGATTAAGCGAGGACCCAGCTTGTTCAAACAAGGTCCAGAACATAACCGCAGCGCTAATTAAGATAAGGGCCAAGATGATGCGGTGGCTTTCAACGCGGGTGAGCGTCGTCTTCATCAGATAAGCCAAATAGCCAAGCACAAGCACAGAAGCGATGCCTAAAAGAATACCAACGACTTCATGGCGTTGCACAAGGAGCCAAAGTACACCAAGCCCTAACAAAGAACCTAGATAAATGCCTGTTTCTTTGGAAATAGGGCCCAATAAGGGTTCTTTCAGAACAGCCGGATTCGAAGGTTCGCCGCGCCCTTCAAGCAAGGGTTTGCCCCATAAGAAAACAACCCAGCCCACAGCCATACCAATACCAGCTAACCCAAAGCCAGCCCACCAACCAACAGTTTGCCCCAGCAAACCACACAAAATGGAGGCCCAAAAGGCACCCAGATTAATACCGTAGTAATAAAGTGTGAAACCCGGGTCGCGGCGCGGATCATTTTCCTCATAAAGCTGGCCGACAATGGCACCTATATTAGGCTTTAAATAGGCCACACCAAGAATGATGAGGGAAAGAGCAAGAAACAAACTATTGGTCGCCATTTGATCACGCCAGGTGACAACAAGCTCATAGGTTCCCTTTTCAATGCGCGCTGGGATCGGCGCACCATCCTCAAGCCCTTCAATTAAAAAAGCACCTTGTTTGTCAGCACTAAACGCGTAAAGCTTATCCTCAATTTTAATCTGGCTGGTACGAGCACTGGTGCGCCCTTCAACAACAAAGTCATACAATTGGCCATTTACTTTCAAAGCTTGTGTAGCAGGGCGCCCTTCATAAGCCATCAGGCAATGACCAGCCACAAGCAGCAACGCGCCAAAAGCAATCGCCTTGCGAGTTCCCAAATAGCGATCAGCTAAAATGCCGCCAATAAGAGGGGTGAGATAAACCAAAGACGTATAAGAGCCATAAAGCGCTTGGGCGCTTGCATCATCAAATAAGAAATGCTGTGTGAGATAAAAAATCAATAAAGCGCGCATGCCATAATAAGAAAAGCGCTCCCACATCTCAGCAAAGAATAGAACCAGCAAACCTTTGGGGTGATTGGCAAATTGTCGCCATACCGGAATAAGCGTTATAATCGTAATGATAATGCCAATAAGAATTACACTGTTCATCTCTAGCCGGTCCTGTTTCTTAAAGTTTATTCAACTCACCATAAATTTGAACACATCTCAAGCAAGATGATGAACCAATCTGAATTTCAAAGCGACAAAGGAGAATAACATCAAATTTAAAAAAAAAATTTAAGGAGACTCCAATGTCGCGTTTTTCACTTTCTCTTTCCTCACCCCTTATCATTTTGGCAGTTGTTTCATTTGCAACTCTTGGAACAGTTAGCCTCTCACAAGAAGCCAAAGCTTATTCTTGCAAATCATACCCGACACAAGCTGTTGGTGTAAGAAAAGGCAAAATCAAAGCCAGGATCGTTGCTAGAAAAGGCTGGTCATCCATTGTGAAGTCAAATCTTGGCGTGCCTTGGTCTGTATGGAGTATAGCCAAAAACAAAAGCATCACATGTGCAAAGATCAACACCAATCAAGGCAAGAAATGGCGCTGTTTGGCGTCGGCAAAACCATGTCTTTATGTTGTACAATAAAAACCCTTAAACAAAGCCCTTTCCACAATGGTTTGATGGAAAGGGCTTCATTGATAATCAAACCATTCCCGCCAAGTAAAGAGTTCAAAACACAAGAGCCCAAACCATTCTGCCATTGGGGGATTGTTTATGATAATGTATAATCATGATTCGTATAGGCGCGATTCCTAAATAAGAATCGAGTATTAAATTTATGAGATGGCATGTCAGCAGTTTTCATCTCAGTGCGATGGTTTTGAAATTGCGCAATTGCTTAAAGCTGGATCAAGCCCAGAAGGGGCCTAACCACTTTGTTAAAAGCGTTTTAAAAATTGTATCGTCAGAAGGACGATAGGGTTGAGAACAATGAAACTTAAATTAGTGCGGGGAATTTAATGCGGCAAAGACTTGCACCAGAATCAAACCGCATTGCTGACAAATTGTGGGCGGCAATGCGCGAGAATGGCAAATGGTGGTCAGTGAATGACATTTCACTGGAAACAGGCGCAAGCGGGCGCTACACACGGCGCTATGTGCGTGCTTTAAAAGAAGCTGGTTATGTGGAGGCCTCTGATGAGGCCAAAAGGTTCCAGTCAACTTATTATAAACTGATCAAAGATACAGGCCAGACAGCGCCAATTTTGCGTGGACGCGATGGTAGCTTGGCGGTTTATGATCCAAACCTTTCAGACATGTCCGGCCAAGAGCTGGAAACAATCCGTAACGGACTAAATTTAACATTACGCGAATTTGCAGACATCATTGGTGTGCGCGATCCGCGAACCGTGCGCCGTTATGAACAAATGCAGCACGTGCCCCCTCAGGTGGCCCAAGCAGCACGCGACGCCAGACAAGGCTAATTTGACCCTTTAATGCATTTAGCAAAAAGCCCTTTGCCTATAGTCTAGGCAAGGGGCTTTTTCCGCTGTAACAGGTGGGTGTGCAAAACGCTTGCAGCAAAAAGCTGGTCGGGCTATGAAGTGGCTTGATAAGATTTTAACTGGCGATGCAAAGGCAACATCGTCCCTTACTCCCAAACGCTAAAAGGGTTGTAAACTATGCAAATTAATGAAGAAACCGTGCGTAAAATTGCTCATTTGGCACGGGTGAAGGTCACGCAAGATGAGGCCAAGGCGCTAGAAGGTGAGCTAAGTGCCATTCTGACTTGGGTTGGTGAACTTGATGAAGTTGATACCAATGATGTGGAACCGATGACCAGCGCAGTCGAAACAGCCATGAAAATGCGTGAAGATGAAGTCACAGATGGCGGCTATGCCCCGCGTGTGACCAAAAATGCCCCCATGAGTGAAGACAATTTCTTTGTTGTGCCCAAGGTGGTGGAGTAAGTCATTATGAGCGATTTGATTGATTTAACCATCGTTGAGGCCCGCGAAGGGCTTGATAATGGCGACTTTTCGGCCCAAGAATACACCCAAGCTCACTTGGACCAAATTGAGCAAGCCAACAAGGCGCTAAATGCCTTTATCTTGCCAACCCCTGAAAAAGCCTTGGAGATGGCCAAAGCCTCAGATGAGCGCATTGGCAAAGGCGAAGCTGGCTTGTTAGAAGGCGTGCCACTCGGCATTAAAGATTTGTTTTGCACCAAAGATGTGCGCACCACAGCCTGCTCGCATATATTAAACGGCTTTGAGCCGCCTTATGAATCAACTGTAACCAGCAATTTGTGGGAGGCAGGCGCAGTCATGCTTGGCAAATTGAACCTGGATGAATTTGCCATGGGTTCATCGAATGAAACCAGCTATTATGGGCCATGCATAAACCCGTGGCGGCGCGATGGTGATGAAGCGCAATTGGTGCCGGGCGGGTCTTCAGGCGGCTCTGCCAGTGCCGTTGCCGCCCATCTTTGCGCCGCAGCCACCGCAACAGATACCGGTGGCTCCATTCGCCAGCCGGCTGCCTTTACCGGCACTGTGGGACTAAAACCAACCTATGGTCGTGTTTCTCGTTGGGGCATTGTTGCCTTTGCCTCCAGCCTTGATCAAGCCGGGCCAATAACGCGCTCGGTTGAAGATGCAGCTTTGATGTTACAAGTCATGGCCAGCCATGATGAAAAAGACACCACCTCAGTAGATCGGCCAGTGCCAGACTATCGTGTAGCCATGGGTGAAAAAGTCAAAGGGCTGACAATTGGCATTCCTAAAGAATACCGCGTTGACGGCATGGGCCAGGAAATTGAAGATTTATGGCAACAAGGCATTGAGTGGTTTAAAGAAGCGGGCGCCAATGTAAAAGAAGTTAGCCTGCCGCACACAAAATATGCCTTACCAGCCTATTACATCGTGGCCCCGGCTGAAGCCTCTTCCAATTTGGCGCGTTATGACGGCGTTAAATATGGATTGCGTGTTGAGGGTGATGACATCATCGACATGTATGAAAACAGCCGGGCGCAAGGCTTTGGCGCTGAAGTGAAACGGCGCATTTTAATAGGCACCTATGTGTTATCTGCCGGCTATTATGATGCCTATTATTTAAAGGCGCAAAAGGTCAGAACGCGTATCAAACAAGACTTTGACACTGTGTTTCAAGACGTCGATGTTTTGCTAACCCCAACAACGCCAAGCCCGGCCTTTGCTATGGGCGAGAAAACAGGGGACCCGCTGGAAATGTATCTGAATGATATTTTCACAGTCACGGTTAATATGGCTGGTTTACCAGGCATTTCAGTGCCCGCCGGTCAGTCATCAACCGGCTTGCCTTTAGGTTTGCAACTGATTGGCAAACCCTTTGATGAAGGCTCTTTATTGAAAACAGCCAAAATCATTGAAGAGGCCGCTGGCGAGTTGCCTCAACCGGAAAAATGGTGGGGATAAAACATGGCCAATAAAAAACCACAAGAGTGCACCTCAATGGAAGATGTTCGCCAAGAAATTGACCGGCTTGATGAGCAATTGGTCAAGCTAATTGGCGAGCGGTTCACTTATGTTGATATGGCCTGGAAATTTAAAGAGAACCCGGAAGATGCCACAGTACCCTGGCGCATTCAGCAAGTGATTGAAAGAGTTCGGGGCCACGCAGAACAAGAAGGCGTGCCACCACGCTTGATAGAAGCGTTATGGCGACAAATGATAGGATGGTTTATCCAGTACGAAGAAGAAAAGCTGGATGCAAAACGCCAAGAAAAATAAAGCCAAAGTCTCACCATGGAAATTAAGGGGAAGTGCAGGGCTATAACTTAGTTCGTTCCAGCCGTCTTTTTCTCCACTTCCAAAATTTCTCGCCAGAGAAAATAAAGCGTTGAATGCAAAAGGGTGTGGCGGCGCCCAAAGCGAACCACCACCAAATCATTTTCAGGTTTCAAATACACCAATTGGCCACCATGACCGACAAAGTAGGTAAAAGGGCCTTGTAAAGGTTCGCCTTTTCGGTCGAGAACATCATGGCGCACATGGAGCCCATAAACACCATCAAGGAGCAAAGAGTGATCATACCGATGGGCATTAATTAGTCTTCGGCTTTGCTCAGATAAAAAGGGATTGGTTTCACTGCCATTTTGAGCCAGGAATATACCAACTTTGCCCCAGTCATGCGCCTTGGCAAACAAGCAGCAATAAGGTGTTACAGCCCCGTCTTGAGTGTATGTGCGCCATCTGGCATGAGAGGCGCCAGCCGATTTCCAAATTTTTTCCGACAAAATCTCATTGAGCGGCTTTTTATAAATAGCTGTCAGCATCGCGCCCAGCAAGGCGGTATTTATATTTTGATAGTGATAGTCAAATTTAGGGTTAGCGGGAAGTTTTAGCAAAGGTTGCGCGCTGCCTAGCCCCTCTATGTGTGCACGGGCTAAAGGCGTGAATGGGTTAGAGGCGTCTTTGTCCTGAGGGCGCTTGGCATCCCTAGCCAGTGGTTTTGAAACCTTCTTTTCTTCAAACAACAGGCCTGAACGCATGGTTAGAAATTTCTCAATTGGCAATTGACGCAAATTTTCATCTTTGAGCGTTAGAAGATAATGACCAATCGGACTGTCGAGCCCATCGATTTCCCCTTCATCAATGGCTTTGAGAACCAAAAAACCAATCAAACTTTTGGCCATAGAATAAGAATTAAACTGCGTATCAGAGGCTAGATTGGGTCGATAATAGGCAAATTTCAATTTACCCTTATGGTAGGCCAAGAGCGCATCTGTCTCGCTCTCTTTAATCAAAGCAAGTAATTTTGCGTTTGTCGGGCTTTTTGAAACACTTGATAATGTTTCTTTTTGCGGCCAAGAAACGGGCTCTCCAGTAACTTTGACATAAATGCCTTTTGCCGGCCATTTCCAACTGGGAAAGCCTTCATCAATAATGGTAGGCAAATATGGATATTGATAGAGTAAAACACCGACTGAAAGCAGTGATAAAATGATAAGGCCAGCGACACCATAAAGAAGCTTTTTCATAAATTTTGCCCAGTTTAGAACTCTTTCCGGCCAGTCTAGCAGCAAAATGTGACGCATGTCATGGGGCTAGTAACGAGAAAAATAGAAAAACTGAGATTCGTTATATTGCTCTTGCCCAATGATTAGGTTAAACACGTTGCCATAAGCCTATTGGTTGACCTTAAAAGCATAATTTAAAGGGCAACGGGGCTGGTTTAAAGGT
>JANQQH010000320.1 GCA_028285025.1 Hyphomicrobiaceae bacterium
CCAAAGCCAAGTGATGAAGAAATTCTCGATGCGATGTCAGGAAACATCTGCCGCTGCGGTTGTTATCAGCGCATCATCGGGGCTGTTCGCCACGCTTCAAGGGGAGTATAATACCATGTTGCCTAATGCAGAAAAAATTCTAAAATTAACACAAGCCGAGCCAAGCAAAGAGCTAACCTTTGCCAACGTATCACGGCGCAGTTTTTTACAATTTAGTGCAACCGGTTTTGCTGTTGCCGCATTTTCCAGCCCTACAGAGGCGTTCATAAAATATCCCGTTGGCGGTGAGAAAATGCCGCATGGATTGCGCTATGATCCTAAAATTTTTGTCGCAATTGATGTCGATGGCACTGTTACCATTGTTGCACACCGCTCTGAAATGGGCTCAGGCTCTAAAACCACCTTGCCAATGGTCTTGGCAGATGAAATGGGTGCTGACTGGGACAAAGTAAAGATCATCCAGGCCGAAGGTGATGAGCCAAAATATGGCAACCAAGACACTGACGGGTCTCGCTCAATGCGTCACCACATTCAGTCAATGCGCCAAATGGGTGCCTCCGTTCGCCACATGCTTGCCAATGCGGCAGCCAAAAAATGGGGTGTTGCCCCCAGCAAAGTGAAAGTCGGCGTGCATGAAGTAACCAGCGGCAAGAAAAAAGCCGGATTTGGCGAACTCGCCGCTGCTGCCATGATGGAAGAGGTGCCAAAGTTTGAACAGCTCAAGTTCAAAACGGAAAAAGACTTCCGCTACATTGGCAAAGGCAATGTGCAAATTGTCGATCTGTTCGACATCACGGTCGGGAAAGCGATTTACGGTGCTGACATCATGATCCCAGGCATGAAAGTGGCTGCCATTGCCCGCCCGCCTGCTGTGGGTGAAAAGGTCAAGGGCATAGATGAAAGTGGTGCTAAGAATGTGCCTGGTGTTGAGAGCATTGTTCAGTTGCCAACCACCATCATGCCCGCCAAATTTGCGCCCTTGGGCGGTGTTGCTGTAATCGCTACGCACACAGCCGCTGCCATTAAAGGGCGTGATGCCTTAAAGGTTGAGTGGGAAAAAGGGTCTCATTCAAACTATAATTCAGACCAATTTATGGCTGAAATGCGCAAAACCGCCAGCCAGCCTGGCAAAGTTTTGCGCAAAGAAGGTAACTTAAAAGCGGCAAAAAAATCAGCAGCCAAAACTTTTACTCGTGAATACACCCAGGCCCACATGGCCCATGCACCAATGGAGCCACCTGTCGCCGTGGCTGATGTAAAAGCAGACAGCGCCGAAATTTGGGCCCCTGTTCAATCTCCATATGGCGCGCGCCAAGACATTGCCGCAGCTCTCAATATGCCGATTGAAAAGGTCAAAGTGAATTTGACCTTGATAGGCGGTGGATTTGGCCGCAAGTCTAAATGCGACTTTGCCATAGAAGCAGCTCTGTTAAGTCAAAAGACAGGTCATCCCATAAAAGTGCAATGGACAAGAGAAGATGACATAATAAACAGCTTCTACCATACCACATCGGTAGAACGGCTTGAAGCAACCATTGATAGAAAGGGTAAAGTCACTGGTTTGCGCTTTAACTCAGTTGCGCCAAGCATCTCGTCCACTTTTGCCGAAGACTCAGGCCATCAATTCTTCATTGAAAATGGCATGGGCCATGTCGATATTCCTTTTGAAATCCCGAATATGAGCATTGAGAATGGCAAAGCCCTTGCTCATACAAGAATCGGTTGGTTCCGTGCAGTCTCCAACATTCCAAGAGCATGGGCCGTTCAATCTTTTGCTTCTGAACTAGCGCACGAGCTGGGCAAAGATGAAAAAGAAATGCTCTTAGAACTCATTGGCTCTGATCGCAAATTACAACCAATAAAACAAGGCTTCCCAAAAGACTTTTGGGATTATGGCGAAGTGTATGATGAGTACCCAATTGATACCATGCGCTTAAAAAATGTTTTAAACCTAGCAGCTGACAAAGCCAATTGGGGCAAAACAAAATTACCAAAGGGCCAAGGTTGGGGATTAGCTTGTCACAGATCTTTCGTGACCTATACAGCCGCTGCCATAAAGGTAAACATTGTAGATGGCCAAATTAGAGTTCCTGAAGTTCACTTGGCCATTGACTGCGGGTATGCCGCTCATCCAGAACGGATCCGTAGCCAGTTAGAAGGTTCAGCTGTTATGGGCATGACGCTAGCACTCTATAGCGGAGTGACATTTAAGAATGGTGTCGCGCAACAGTCTAACTTTGACACCTATGAAATGGTGCGTTCAGATAACTATCCTGAAAACGTCCATGTTCATATTGTTGATCATCCATTCTCTGTTCATGCTGCCGGCGTTGGCGAACCGGGCCTTCCCCCGGTTGCTCCAGCTTTAGCAAATGCCATCTTTAATGCAACAGGCAAGCGCTTAAGGGATATGCCCTTTGGTGACACCGTTTAAGTTAAGGCGAATTGAAGATAAATTAAAAAAGGGCCGATACCTCGGCCCTTTTTATTTTGCTGTAAAAATATTGGTGTTATGAAATGCACATCGCCATTTAAACATACGCTCAAAAGAGCCTCTCTGCTCCTCAAGAGCAACAATGAATAGCAAAATATAAGTTAATCACTAAAAAATACCGTGACTTGCTTGACGATTGGCCATAATCGCTATCAGGTAACAATTATTGTACTTTATCTCAATGCTTCACCCAGAGGAGGGCTGATTATGCGCAAACAGACCACAAAATCAGCAAAATCGGCAAAAAGAACCATTTGCATAAGCTTGGCACTCCCATTGCTTCTCAGCGCCTGTAGCGATGAGGGAGGCAATCTCATTCAAGGTAGCCTTTTAACCGGTACGATAAATAATCTTCCCAAAGGATATGACTGCCCGATAAACGCCAGCGATCTTTACCCCGTCGGCGCCATTTATCGCCGAGATGAGCGAGGCGTTCATTATAGTGTGAAGGATTTAAGCAAGCATAAGCTGATCACCGAAAATATGCGCCGCGACATAAAAATCTCAGATTATGAAATTAACAGCACCCAGAAAGCCAATGCAGAGGCTTCACTCGCCCTGTTGAAAAAAGTTGTTCCTGGCTTGAGCGTTGATGCAAGTGCCGCTCGCCATAAGGCACTGGCCATTGATGTGACGGTACAAGACATCCGTGCTAATGATATTGATGATGCGACTGAAGATAAAATTGTTGTCTGGTTAAAACAGAATGTGTCTTTAAAACCTGGCAACCGCTAT
>JANQQH010000094.1 GCA_028285025.1 Hyphomicrobiaceae bacterium
GCGCGGTTGCTGGTGGGCATCCAAAGCGCCACTAAAGATTCTCCGTAGCTACGCGGCTACCGCCCTTGACAAGCTGTTCTAAAATGCAAAAATCTCACCATGGAAATTAAGGCACAAAGCAAGCCTGTGGAGAAGAGTGATATAATGACGCAGAATATCTTCAATCAGAATTTGGATAAAAATCCGGCTAATTATCAACAGCTTACACCATTGTCGTTTTTCAAACGCACGGCGGCTGTTTATCCAGATCACATCGCCATCATCCACCAAAATATGAGGGTGAGCTACAAAACCTATTATGAGCGTTGCATTAAATTGGCCAGCAAGCTCAACAATCTGGGCTTAGGGCCAGGCGATACAGTATCCGTCATGCTGTCTAATACCCCGGCAATGCTAGAGGTACATATGGCCGTGCCCATGTCTGGCGCGGTGCTGCACACCATGAACACCAGATTGGATGCCGACACCATCGCCTTTCAAATGGACCATGGCGAGACCAAACTTTTGATCACTGATTTGGAATTTTCTGACACCATCAAGGCAGCCCTAGAAAAATGCAATGTCACCCCGATGGTGGTTGATTATGTCGACCCCGAATTTGAACTGGACGGTGAGCGCCTAAGTGACATTGAATATGAAGACTTTATCAAAGACGGCGACCCGGATTTTGATTGGCAATTCCCAGAAGATGAGTGGAACGCCATTTCTCTCAACTATACCTCGGGCACAACAGGCAACCCCAAAGGCGTGGTTTATCACCACCGCGGTGCGGCGATTATGTGCTACACAAATAACCTGACAGCAGGCCTTGGCACTCATCCGGTGTATTTGTGGACGCTGCCATTGTTCCACTGCAACGGTTGGTGCTTTCCCTGGACAATTGCGGCAGCTGCTGGCACTCATGTGTGCTTGCGTTGGGTACGCCCCAAGCCAATTTTCGAAGCGATTGCCAAAGAAAAAGTAACCCACCTTTGCGGCGCACCAATTGTTATGGCCACGCTCCTAAACGCAGCCGATGATGAAAAAACAACCTTTGACCACCAGGTTGCCTTCATCGCCTCTGCCGCCCCACCGCCAGAAGCTGTGCTCAAAGCTATGACAGAAGCCGGTTTTAAAGTGGTCCACGTTTACGGCCTGACCGAAGTGTTCGGTCCCGGCGTGGTCAATTCGTGGAAAAGTGAGTGGGACGACTTACCAGCAGATGAGCGTACCAAAAAACAAGCCCGCCAAGGCGTACGCTATCCCGGGCTGGAAGGCTTAACAGTGATGGAGCCAGAAACCATGACCCAAGTGCCCAATGATGGGGAAGCCATGGGCGAGGTGATGTTCCGCGGCAATTGCGTGATGAAGGGCTATTTGAAAAACCCAGAGGCAACCGATAAAGCCTTTGCTGGCGGTTGGTTCCATTCAGGTGATTTGGGCGTGTTGCATGAAGATGGCTACATCCAGCTAAAAGACCGCTCAAAAGATATCATCATCTCAGGAGGCGAAAACATCTCCTCAATCGAGGTAGAAAACACACTGTTTAAACATGAAAGCGTGGGCGCGGCCGCCGTTGTTGGCATGCCGCATGAAAAATGGGGCGAGACCCCATGCGCCTTTATTGAACTGCGCGATGGAGCGCAAGCAACCCAGGAAGAATTAATCGAATTCTGCCGAGAAAATATGGCTCGTTATAAATGCCCAACACGCATTGTGTTTGGGCAGTTGCCAAAAACCTCAACCGGCAAAATCCAAAAATTTAAATTGAGAGAACAGGTGAGTGATAATTAGACCTTTCATTTGAAATAACAAATGAATGGCAGGGGCTAATTGTCATTCCATTTTTTTAAATTTTTGCTATACTAAATAAACAGGACCTAATAATTTAATTGAATAAAACGAATGTCTCGCAAACAATTAAGAAAGACAAACCTGGTAATTAAAAACATATAGCCATGAAAGCTGACAGCGCCATTCTTAATTTATTTTGACAATAATGACGAAATAAGAATGAAGAGGTAGGGAGAAACCAAACGGGCGAAATCATCAAAACTCATCGTATTTAAAGAGCATTAAAAGTACATTAGATGTTTTTAACCAACGCCAAGCACCTTTGGTTTTAAAAAAACGCGCCAAGCTTTCATGATAATAAATGAAAGACGATCCTATGACACATGATAACAAGTCTGATTTTGGGAATCTTTCCCAAACACAGATCACAGCGCGCGAATATGCCAAGCAAAACATCGAGCAAGTCAAGGACACGCAAGAAAAGTTCTTGGAAGCAATAACCCAAGCACAAAAAACATTTTTACAATCTTCAGGCATGGCCAATCAAGATGAGACAGAAGAACTCAACAATAAAACACTTAATATCATTAAGGCCAATATTGAATCAGGTTTTGAACTGGCAACTAAGTTGGTCGACGCAACTGATGTATCTGAAGCTGTTGAGCTGCAAAGCGAATATGTGCGCAAACAGCTAGAGACCTATACAGAACAAGCTCAAGAAATCTCCGACATGATCATTAACAATCAAGAAAAGAAATAAAGGCTCTAAATTCTAAACTGGCTGTAATACCACTTACTTCTTTTTGTAAGTTTTGAGCGTTTCCAGGCTGGCACGTTTTGATCGTGTCTTTTTACCGTACGCTTCATGGTTTTCAATAAACTTAAAAATTTCAGGAAAAACCGACTTTCTAAACCGCCCGCCATTAAAGATGCCATAATGGCCAACGCCAGCTTGTTCATAATGCACTTTTTTCGAAGCAGGCAATTTGTCACAAAGATCGTGCGCAGCCCGACATTGGCCAACCCCGGTGATATCATCTAGCTCACCTTCCACAGTCATTAACGGCACACGCGTGATTTTGCCCGGATCAATCAGCTTGCCCTTATAGGTCATTTTGCCTTTGGGCAATAATTTGTCTTTGAAAACCCGTTCAACAGTTTCAAGATAAAATTCGGCAGTTAAATCCATGACAGCCAGATATTCATCATAAAATGATTTGTGCTTTTCCGCCGACTCGTCATCACCGCGCACCAAGTCGATAAAGTGTTTATGGTGAGATTCTGCATGGGTATCAAAATTCATCGACATAAAACTAGAAAGCTGCAAGAACCCAGGATAAACCCGCCGCCCCGCACCTGGATAGGTCCAAGGCACTGTAGCTAACACTTTGCTCTCAAACCAATCTAAGTTTTTATCTTCTGCTAGTTTATTAACTGCGGTTGGATTAACGCGCGTATCAATCGGGCCGCCCATTAACGTCATACTAAAGGGAACATGAGGAGACTTTTCAGCTTCCATATGAGAGACAGCGGCTAATAAAGGCACTGAAGGTTGGCACACAGCCACTGGATGCACATTGCCTTCAAACAGAGAAAATATATCAATCAAATAGCTGATATAATCATCAAGATGAAACGAGCCCATATAAGTCGGCACCATGCGCGCATCAATCCAGTCGGTTATATAAACCTCAGCATGAGGCAAAAACCGCTCAACCGTTCCACGTAATAAAGTGGCATAATGGCCAGACATAGGCGCAATCAGCAAAACCCTTGGCGAATTTTTGCGCGTTTCGATAGAAACGCTGCGCTCAAAATGCAAAACCCGGCAAAAGGGGCCGCGCCAAACTTTGCGCAATTTCACAGCTACAGTTTTGCCATCCACCACAGTTTTATCAAGTTCAAATTCAGGCTTGCCATATTGGCGTGTTGCCCGCTCAAAAACTTCAAACATGGCAGACATACTGCGCCCAACCGGAGTTTGAGAAACAGGATTTAAAGGGTGATGAAAGACATACCGGCCAGTCTTGGCTGCCATCCTAGCAGGATGCAGCATGGCGCGGTTAAATTCAAACCAGTGATAAAGCATGATTTTCCCCTCTATGTTGCTAAACGCTTAGCGACAAAATCAAATGCCTCCTCCAAAAACTGATATTAAAAAGTCCCTAAACCCCAAATTAGGGAACTTCCCAGTCACATCTAAAATAAAGTCACATTTATAAAACGAATCAATAAAATTATTTTTATCAGTTATTTATACAAATATAAATCGGCAAGCACCAATAGCACTTTGTAATGATTAAAAATGAAAACACAAGTCGTTCAATAAAAAAATTTAAAAATACCGATAAGAAATTGAAAATATTGTTAAAATTAAAAATCATAAAATTTGAAAGAAAATGGCTATTTTCAAAGGTTGTATCTTCAGAACCACCCCAATAGGGGCCATTTTATAGCCTAAGACCTTATTTTTTGGCAGTTTCATAGGCCAAGGTGCCCTTTTCTAAGTGAGAAAAATAACTTACACTAAATTTGTACCAAAGGTCTAAAAAAAATTTAATACAAAACCAATAGCTTAGATACAAAAGTTTACCACTTGTTAAGACGATTCAATTTTAAAAAGAAAAGGAATAATCATCGGTAAAAATTGATCTCAAGCAAGATAAAATCAAGTAATGCATGCTTTAACATGCAAGGAAACCGTCATGGCTGCAAAGAAGAAGGACGCTTCTCTATTTCCTGATCCATCAGCTTTTATAACTGATGATCCAGCTAAAAAGTTTGCGCGCGTTATGGACTATAGCCACCGCATGGTGACAGACTTTTGGGCCCGGCAAACTAAGCAAATGACGGGTATGGACTTCCAGTTTTTTGACCCCTATGCCGCAGGCCGCGCTTTTATGGAATTGGGCGCACAAATGATGGCCAACCCTTCCAAATATGAATCCATGATGTCTGAAGCGGTGATGCAACATTATTCGCTCATGCAAACCATGCTGGAACGTATGGCCGGCAAACAGGTCAGTCCGGTAATTATGCCCGAACCTGGTGACAGGCGCTTTAAAGATGACAGCTGGTCCCAAAACCTTATGGCTGACTTCATCAAGCAATCCTATCTCATAACCTCAAAGTTCATGAACAATATGGTGCATGACTTAAATGGCATTGATAAAGAAAGCCATGCCAAGGTTAAATTCTACACCCGTCAATACATAAATGCTCTATCGCCAAGCAACTTTGCCACCACCAACCCTTTGGTTCTAAAAAAAGTGCAAGAGACAGGGGGTGAGAATTTATTATGCGGCATGGAAAACTTATTGCGAGATCTAGAGCGCGGGCAAGGCAAACTAAAAATCAGCTTAACAGATGAAAGCGCTTTTGAGGTTGGTAAAAATGTTGCGACAACCAAAGGCAAGGTCATTTATCAAAATGATTTAATGCAACTGATCCAATATGCGCCCACCACCAAAAAAGTACATCGCCGCCCGATCTTGTTTGTCCCCCCTTGGATCAACAAATATTATGTGCTCGACCTACAAGAAAAGAACAGCCTGATCAAATGGACGGTGGACCAAGGCTTTACTGTCTTTGTTGTTTCCTGGGTCAACCCGCGCAAAGATTTGGCCAATAAAAGTTTTGAAAATTACATGATGGAGGGTCCTTTAGCAGCCATTGATGCCATCAACGAAGCCACAGGGGAAAAAGAGGTAAACCTGTTGGGCTTTTGCATTGGCGGCATCTTAAGCGTTGCCACACTGGCCTATATGGCAGCCAAAAAAGATAAACGCGTAAAAGCAGCCACCTTTTTAACCACCATGATCGACCTGACAGATATTGGCGAGAGTTCTGTCTTCATTGATGACGCCCTTTTAAAATCAATGGAAAAATACATGGCCAAAAAGGGCTATTTGGAAGGCCACCACATGGCCAACATGTTTTCCATGCTCAGAGAGAACGACCTGATCTGGTCCTTTGTCGTCAATAATTATTTGCTCGGCAACGAGCCGTTACCCTTCGACTTGCTTTATTGGAATTCTGATGCCACCCGCCTGCCAGCCTCAATGCTGATTTATTACTTGCGAAATTTTTACAAAAAAAATGGCTTGATGAAAAAGAATGTTTTAGAGCTGAATGGCGTGCCAATTGACATTGAGAAGATTAAAACGTCCAGCTACTTTTTGTCCACCAAAGAAGACCACATCGCCCCTTGGCGATCGTGCTATCCAGCAGTGAAAAAATTCAAAGGCCCCATACGTTTCGTTCTGGGCGGTTCTGGCCATATTGGCGGCGTGGTAAATCCACCAAAGGCGAAAAAATATGGTTACTGGACCAATCAAAAGAAATACGACACACCAGAAGAATGGTTTGAAACTGCAAAACACAAAGACGGTTCGTGGTGGGAAGATTGGGGCAAATGGCTCAAACGCCGCGGTGGCGGCCAAGTTCCTGCCCGTATCCCGGGCAAGGGTCCCCTGAAAGCCATCGAAAACGCTCCAGGCAGCTACGTAAAAATACGTATTAGCGACTAATAGCGCCTGCAATGTGCCTTACCATGAAAGTTAAGGCACGCCGCAAACGCCATAAAAGAAAACAGGAGCTACAATGAGCCCCTGCTATAACAATGAGCCTACTGGCAATTTACTTTAAACTTGCGCACCATAATGTTGTCAGTCTCATCCAACTCTTTAATTTTGTTGTAAGGGTCAACAACAGCATAAACAGTGACCGGATTGTCTTTAATCTCGGTTTTCAAAATGCCTTCTTCAATCAACCCTTGAGAGGCCCGGCGGACAAGAATGTAGGTTTCTTCTTTGTTCAAAGTGCCGGTTTGCTTGTTGCCAAGCTCTTGTTGAAACCTTCGAATGGCGCGGCGTGTAATCGGTCCTTTAATGCCATCAAAATCCTTTGGCCCATAGCCCAAAACAAACAGCGCTTTTTGTTGGAACAAAACAGAAGTGGCATCAAAGTTAGTAATTCGTGTCACTTGTGGGGTAAAATTTCTCCCAGCTTTCACAGTGTTTTTACCCGCAGCAAAATCCTTGGTTTGAATCTCTCCCGGCGCAAAAGAATTAAGCCAGCGCACTTCATGCTTAATATCAAGCGCAGTTGGCACATAAACCGCTAAAAGCGGCGTTACCACCAAACGCTTTGCTCGCCCGCCGCCATCATTCTTAACAGCAATAACGCCCTTAAACATCGGCTCTCTGGCATTACAACCAACAAATTCAATGGTTGATTCTTCTTCAATAATAAACAGGTTCGGCAAATCTTTGCCCAAAGCAGAGGCGCTAGCCACACAAAGGCCACCAATAGCAATCAGGCCCGTAAGGTAAGTTTTTATTTCTGTGAGTGATGTCATAACGAAATTCCCTTAAAACTTAAGTTTCAAGCACCCTAAATTGTTTAATCTGAACGGGACATGAGCAATGATGTCAGCTTTCTTTAATTTTATTGAAAGCCGTTCAATATTTGCCAGTGCAAATCCAAAACAGGATAATTTTGGCTCAACAACCGGGCAAATTTACGAAAAAAACAAGGCAATTGCTTTGGCGCTTTGAAATAAGATACGTTACGCAAGCAAAGAATGTTAAGAAAGGCAAGAAACCATGCGCACAGTGGTCATAACCGGAGCCAATAAAGGAATAGGTCTAGCGTTGACAAAGCAGTATCAACAAGAGGGCGATAAGGTTATCGCAGCAGTGCGAAACTCTTCTGATGAGTTAGAAGCTTTAGGCGTCAAGGTCTATGAAAATGTTGATGTAACAAATGATGAGCAAGTTCTAGATTTTAAACGCCAGTTAGGTGACACCACCATAGATATCTTGTTTAACAATGCTGGCCAGTTAAGCAGTGAAGACATGCTCGACATGAATTATGACCGCATCCGTCAGCAATTTGAAGTTAATACCCTTGGCCCCTTACGCGTAACCCATACATTAAGTCATCTGTTCACGCGCGGGGCAAAAATCGGCATTGTGTCATCTCGTGTGGGCTCCATGACAGATAATGGCGGGGGCGGCAATTATGGCTATCGGATTTCAAAAACAGCAGCAAATATGGTTGGCAAAAACCTATCAATTGATTTTGCACCGCGCGGCATCGGTGTTTATTTATTGCATCCAGGCTATGTCTCAACACAAATGGTCAATTATAAAGGCCCGGTGCCCCCACAAGAGGCAGCAAAAGGATTAAAACAAGTGATGGATAAGTTAACCCTTGAACAAACCGGCACCTTCTGGCATGCCCAAGGGTATGAATTACCGTGGTGAAGATAAAATATAAAATCAATCTTTGCTTAAGGTTGTTCGCTATTGCGTTTCACGATTAAAAGAATAACTTTTATTGCATCTGACATGTAAGGACAAAAACCTTAGCCCGGAACAGAAATGGAATTAACACCACAGCCGAAAAAACCAATCAGACGCGCCCTTTGGATCACAGCCGGTAGCATAGCATTATTATTAGGGCTCATCGGCATTCCATTGCCTTTATTGCCAACCACACCCTTTTTGTTGTTGGCCGCTTTTTGCTTTTCACAAAGTTCTGAACGCTTGCATAATTGGATTATGACTCACCCCAAATTGAGCCCACCGATTAAAAATTGGCATGCCCATGGGGCCATTTCCCCAAAGGCAAAATTTTTGGCTGGCCTTGCCATGGGCCTGGCTTTTTTAGCCAGTTTAGCCTTTGGGGCCCCTTTCTACGTGATAATAGTGCAGATAGTGGTGCTTATCGGAGTCAGTATCTTTATATTTACCCGCCCAAACCCACCTAATACTGAATAATCTGTTGAAAACATGGTATAGAATCTGTTGTCTTCGAAATATTAAGTGTTGTCACTCAAGAACTTAACATTTTTTCACGAGCCTAGGGCCTGTTGACGCCTTAACCTTGAAAATCAACAGGCCCTAGTCAATACAGCATTAAATCCGCAGACTGGATTGATCAAGAAGATGAAGCAGATTGACTATCAGCAAACTGACAGCATGGCGATGAACCAGCAACACGCCATTGACCGCTTGCTAAGCGGGAAATCATCTTGGAACCAATGGGCCAAGGCCCTATTGGCCGAAAAACTTGAGCTAATTGCACAAGGTAAGTGGCAAATTGAGCGGGTTTGGGATCAAAATTTAAATGCCATCATTACCAAAAGTGAGATAGCCGAAACACAAGATTGGCTTAATCGTGCCCGGATTGATTTTTCAAATCTCGTCTTCACCAGCAAAGTCAAAGATTATCTGGACAATCAAGCCAATCCCAATCAGCCCGCCCCGATCAGGCCCAACAATGTGATTGTCTTTGAAGGCGAACATATCGACTTTAAAGGCTTTATCTTTCCGAGCAATGTCCTGTTTAACAATTGTAATTTTAAAGCCAACATCAATTTTAATCAGAGCCAGTTCATAAGTGATGCTTGGTTTCAACATGCGGTATTTGAAAGTCAGGCCACATTTAACCAAACCAATTTTGAAGGCGATGCTTGGTTTAACGAAACTGTTTTTAAAAAGGGCGTGCAGATAAAAGGCGTCACGTTTCATTTGAGCGCCTGGTTTAACAAGGCACGTTTTGGCAAAAAGTTGCACTGCACAAACTGTTTGTTTAAAACTGACGCCTGGTTCCAGGAAGCCACATTCAAGGGCCGCGTTTTATTCCAAGATATATTTTTTAAAAATGACTTGAGCCTGAGTGAAGCAGTCTTTAAAGCCCGTAGCTTTTTCAAAAGCATTGAGTTTCAAGGCCCAGCAAATTTTAAAGAAACATGCTTTTCCAGCCGGACTTTATTTCAAGACTGCTGGTTTCATAAACAGGCTGTGTTTAATCAAAGTGATTTTGCCGGCTATGCAATCTTTACTCAAGTGCGGTTTAAACAAACGGCAAGTTTTAAAGCCTTTCATAGTGCCAAAGGCTTTACCATCGAACAAGTTGAGTTTACCAATCAGGTGCCCAACTTCCGCCAAGCCTTGTTTAGCCAGCCTGCCAGGATCAAAGATGTAGACATCATACCAGCGCCCAAACGCACCCGCT
>JANQQH010000344.1 GCA_028285025.1 Hyphomicrobiaceae bacterium
ATTTTATGGGGGGGGTGTTCTATGAACGGCAAAACTTTTTGCGTTTACTTTTTATCCTTTCGCTTTAGCGTATGCTCAACCGGCAGCGGTGGTTTTTCCGACATTATTAAAATTGAGATGCGGCGGTTGGCGGCTAAAAAGGGGTCTTCTGGAAATAGGGGCTCAATGTCTGCTTTGCCCCCGATTTCAAAAAAACGCTCATGGGGAATGCCATTTTCTGACAAGATCCGGCGGGCTGACTTTGCCCGGTCAGATGATAAATCCCATAATGAAAACCCAGGATTAGAATACACTTTGTTGGCATCTGTGTGGCCCATGATTTTCAAACGATTGGGAAGCCGTTTGACAATTGGCGCCATGGTGGCCAGTAATGTGCGCGTGTGCTCATAAGGCCGGCTGGATTCTTTGGGAAACATGGAGCGGGCTTCTTGGTCAATCAGTTGAATGTGTAGGCCTTCTGGTGTCTCTTCAATCATAATATGGCTGGAAAGGTGAGTGATCTCTGGCATTTCCTGCCAGGCTTGGCGCAAAGAGGCGGCAGCCAATGCAAATTGGCGTGGGCGCTCAATTTCATTTTTTTCAATATCGTGGGTGTTGGCCTCGGGCCCTTGTTTGTGGTTTTGATCATGGCGGATGCTTGCATAATCGGTATCATTCTTTTTTGCCATGGGCCCAATTTGTTTGACATGTTTACGCACAGGTGCGCCTTCAATTTCAATCATACCGGCTTTGCGGTTGACAAATTGAATGCCAAAGGCATCTTTCATTGAACCGGCTACAACTTGCAGCTTTTCTTTGTCTTGAATGGAAAAAGAGATTAGCAACACAAAGAAACACACCAGGATGGACATGAGGTCAGCAAAGGTGACCATATATTCTGGTACGCCTGCATCACCTCCTTTTTTCTTACCCATGGGTCCCCTCCTAAGAGCTTGATTGTTTGCTCAGTATTAGGCTGCTTCAGCCGTTGTGGCTTTTTGTTTGGCTGTCATATAAGTCTCAAGCAATTCACGAATGAGTGCTGGTGATTTGTTCTCTCTTAATTGCATGACGCCGTCGATCACCAAAGATTGTTTCAATTCTTCGATTGCAATTTTGTTTGATAATTTGTCTGCTAAGGGCAGTGCCACAAGGTTGGCAAGTAGTGCGCCGTAAAGGGTGGTTAGTAGAGCTACAGCCATGGCTGGGCCAATGGCGGCTGGGTCATCCATGTTGGAAAGCATTTGCACAAGACCAACGATGGTACCAATCATCCCGAAAGCCGGCCCAGCATCGCCGAGCATTTTGAAAACTCGTTGTGCTTCATCAAGCCTTTCAATGTATAGGTCTCTTTCCTTTTCCATGGTTTCACGCATGAAGTCTTCGTCATAGCCATCTGCTACATATTGCGTGCCTTTTTTTAGAAAATCATCGCTTATATCAACGCCCTCTAGGCCTAAGGGGCCTTCTTTGCGGATTATGTCAGCCAAGTTGCAAATTTCATTAGTGACATCAACAGGGCTGACATTCTTATGGGTAAAAGCAACTTTGCCGCCCAGGGCCAATGAGGAAAATACGTTGGAAAGGGGAAAGCGCATGATTGTCGCGGCAAAGCCGCCACCAAACACAATTAAAATTGAAGGTACGTTGACAAAGGTATCAAGTGAACCACCTGATAAAATCGCATACATCACAATGCCAATACCGGCAATCATTCCTGCAATTGTTGCTATATCCATATCGAATAACCCCGACCCAATTCAAACGTGCACTTACATCGAGCCTGCCTAGATGCGATTTTTAAGTGCACACGTTGATCATTTGAGGATTAGTTTAGGGAATTGTTCTAAATTTTGGCTAAAGTAACATGGTTAAAATTGGCGTATTTTGCGTTTCATCGTGAAACAATAAATAGCCCGTGTGCTGCAAAAAGGAGCTGTTTTGAGTTAAAGGTTACTCAATCGTTACCACTTGTTGCGTAAATTGACGATGTTCTTGCAAATCATAACGCTCCATTAACTATAATCCGTCACTTTGAATAGGCGTAGGAAGTTGCGTTTGTTTTTTTGTGATGGAGTTTATTGTGCGCGTTCAGTGTTTTCGTGTTGCATCGTTCATATTATATATGAGCATTGTGTTTGTTGGTTTGTCATTTTCTTATGCGCAGGGCCAAGAGGTTCGTCCCTTTTCTCAAGAAGGCGAAAATGTTTTGCGCCGCCAGGTTGACGACTTCCGCCGTTCTCTTTCCGATCAAGATCGATCTCAAAACCGCCAGGAAAATTCTAACTTTTTGTTTGATGATCAGATTCAGCAAGCTTTAGAGCCAATTTTGCCTGAAGCCATCAATCGTGAGCAAGGGACCGAAGCGTTTTCTGATGAGCTTTTTGATGACCGCCGGCTTGGCGATGCTCGGTTTGAAGCGCGAGGGGGTGATGAGAGCGGCGATGAGGTGCGCCAAGCGCGCCGTCAGCGTCAGTTAGAAGTGCGCCAGCAAGGGGGGCGTGGTGATGGGCGTACAAGAGCAGGCTTGCTTGATGAAGGCGCTCAAATTGATGAGGGTGATATTGCACAATTAGAGGGACGTGACCAACAAATCGGGCCCGGGCGTGAGGGGCAAGATAGTTTTGAAGATGATTTTTTACTTGCCGAACGTGCTTTGGAGGGTGAAGAGGAACAAGGTTTAGACGAGCCAGATGAGCAAGGCCAACAAGACGTTACATTAACTGGACAAGGTGAAAATGCAGCACGGTTTAATCAAAGGGCGGTTCGCCAGGTGCGAGAGGGAGGGGGGCAACAAAACAATCGTTTGCAACGACAATTACCAGGTTTGGCGGGGCAAAATCAAGAACAGTTCAATCAAGATGATAATGATATTACCGGTTCCATTCGCCCTAATGCGCAAGAGGATATTTATGGGCAAGAGGGAAAGCGTTTGGGTAGCTTTTTGTTGTTTTCAGAAATAACTATATCGGGGTTATTAAGTGATAACCCGACGGCGTCTCCTGCGAATGGGCCGGGGGATGAGGCGATCGAAATTTTACCCCAGTTTTTATTGCGCTCTGATTGGGTGCGCCATGAGTTGGCATTTGAAGGCCAATTGACCAAAAGTTATTTTGATGAATTAACTTCAGAAAATGTTGATGCATGGTTTTTGATTGCAAGGGGGCGGCTTGATATTCAAAACAATCATTTTCTAGAACTTGAGGGGCGCGTTGAAGATACCCAAGATGACCGGGGCGATGTTGATGATTTGAATACAGACGCTGAATTGACCTCGTTTCGCACGTTGGCTTTGAGTGCGCTTTATAATTATGAATGGAACCGTGCAACGTTGCAATTAAATGGTTCGCTTACTGATTTTGATTATGAGGATGCGGTTAATTCTTTAGGCGTTGTGTTTAATAATGATGATCAAGATTATTTAGAGTCACAAGCTTCTGTCCGTTTGGCTTATACATTTAACCCAAGAGCACAAGTGTATGGGCAGGTTGGGTATGAAGCTCGTGATTATGATGCGCGTGTGGATGACAATGGTTTTCAAAGGAGTAGTGAAGGTTATTCTTTGGAGGTTGGTGGTATTTACGACTTCAGTTCGCGCCTTCGATTTGAGGCTTCTATTGGGCATCAATGGTTGAATGCAGATGAGGCGCGTTTTGTTGATGTTAAAGAGGTTATTTATAACGCAGCTTTAACCTATCACTTGTTAGATAAGACCACTTTTGTAATTAGCACCCAAAGAGATGTTGATGGCACGGACCTTGATGGAACGATCGGCGTGGTTGAGACACAATATAGTGCAACACTTACCCATTATTTTCGCCCTCATATTCGCGGTGTGGGACAACTTGCTTTTGAACAGGAAGAGTATCCAGGTGTTGATGTTGAACAAGATACCTTTACTGCTGAATTAGAATTACAATATATCTTTAATCGTCATGTGCGTTTGTTGGCCAGCTATGAATTTTCTGATGTGAGCACCAATGATGTTGGCGGTGATTATCAAGAAAATGTCTTTCGGCTTGGTCTTAACCTGCGCCCTTAAGGTTTGATCTTACGTTTTGGTCGGATTGTGCTCTAATCTATCAATTGGCGTATAGCATTGCGAAAGTCTTGGCCTATATCATCTCGTGATAAAGCAAAGGCCACATTGGCAGCCAAAAAGCCGATTTTAGAGCCGCAATCGAAGCTGCGCCCTTCATAGGCACAAGCATAAAAGTCTTGGCTATCCATTAGGGTTTTCATTGCGTCTGTGAGCTGAATTTCGCCGCCTGCCCCTTTGGTTTGGGTGGCCAGAATGTCAAAAATTTCTGGTTGCAGAATGTAGCGCCCCATAATGATCAGGTTGGAAGGGGCAGTGCCGGGGGCTGGTTTTTCAACCATGCCATCAATTTTTAACTGTTCTTGGTTGGCAATGCTTACAACACCATATTGTGATGTTTGATCTGGGGCGACTTCTTCAACAGCTAAAATGTTGCCCCCATTATTTTCGTATACATCCATCATTTGTGCCATGCACCCTTTACTTGGCCCTTGGACAAGAACGTCTGGCAGGAGCAAAGCAAAAGGCTCATTGCCAACAAGATCACGGGCACACCAAACAGCATGGCCTAAGCCTTTGGGTGATTGCTGGCGGGTGTAGCTGGTTTGCCCTGCCTTTGGGAGAAGATCATTGAGCATTTCTAATTGTTCAATTTTGCCGCGTTCTTGCAGGGTTGTTTCTAGTTCAACCTGTTTGTCAAAATGATCTTCAATAACGGTTTTATTGCGCCCTGTTACAAAGATGAAATGCTCTATGCCTGCAGCGCGCGCTTCGTCGACCACATGTTGAATGATTGGGCGGTCAACGATGGTTAGCATTTCTTTGGGCATGGCTTTTGTTGCCGGGAGAAAACGGGTGCCAAGGCCTGCAACTGGCAGAACGGCTTTTCTTATTTTTTGTGATGAAGACACTTTTTGTCCTCCCAGAATTATTGAAAAGAAAGGTCGTATGATCTTGATTCCCATGTCATAAAGAAGTCATTGATAAAAAGCAATCAAGACTTTTTATACCTAATTGGTATTTTGGAGTATCAGCGATGGGTAGATTAAAAATTTGTTTGTTATGAGCCTAGAACTGATAAGAACTATTTGTTTTTATTAAGAGCGCATCTCATTTTTGGTTTTAAAATCAATAGCACCAAGATACGTTATGAGAAATTAAAGACTGTTATGTTTGTATATGGGCTGGTTCCAAATACTTTCTCTTGATTTATTGAAAAGGGCATTCTATGGCGGTTTTGGTCACTGGCGGCGCCGGTTTTATTGGTAGTCATACAGCTTTGGCGCTTTGTGAGCGCGGTGAACAGGTTGTTGTGCTAGACAATTTGTCAACCGGGTTTGAATGGGCGGTCCCTGAAGGTGTTCAATTGGTTGTTGGTGATATTGGTGATCAGGCCTTGGTTGAAACTGTGATTTCAAATCATGGGATCAAGGCTATCATTCATTTTGCTGGTTCAATCGTTGTGCCAGACTCAATTGAAGATCCTTTGGGATATTACCACAACAATACAGCCAAAACCCGTGATTTGTTGGAAGTGGCTGTTGCTAACAAGGTCAACAATTTTATCTTTTCTTCAACAGCAGCTGTTTATGGCATTCCGGAGCAAAATCCGGTGAGTGAAGAGGCGCCTTTGGCGCCAATCTCGCCCTATGGTACCTCAAAAATGATGACGGAGTTGATGTTGCGGGATACGGCGTTTGCAACTGATTTAAATTATGTTGCTTTGCGTTATTTCAATGTGGCTGGTGCTGACCCTGAGGGGCGCACAGGTCAATCAACCCCAAAGGCAACCCACTTGATTAAAGTGGCGGCTGAAATTGTGCACGGGCCGCGCACGCAGATGAGTGTCTTTGGCCAGGACTATCCGACCAAAGATGGGTCTTGTGTTCGCGATTATATTCATGTGTCGGACTTGGCGAATGCGCATTGTATCGCTTTGGATTATTTGCGTGATAAAGGGCAATCACGTATTTTTAATTGTGGGTATGGGCAAGGCTTTAGTGTTTTGGAAGTGATCGATACGGTTAAAAAAGTTTCTCAACTTGATTTTCCGGTTCAAATCAGTGATCGGCGGGCTGGTGACCCGGCAGAGTTAGTGGCTGCTTCTGATCGTATTCGCCAAGAGCTGGGCTGGGAGCCACACTATCAATCTTTGGAAACAATTGTGCGCCATGCTTTGGCTTGGGAAGAAAAATTACCTGGGCTTAAGCAAGTTGGGTAGCCTTTCACCCATAAGAGGTTTTCTCTTGTGAGCCAGCCAAGAGGCTCTTTACAAAAGACATGAGCAGGGCTTTAATTGTTGTTACAAAAATGATTTGTTATTTGTATCGGGGATAAATTTGGTCACTTTGCAGCACTTCGGCCAGGTTCGCACTCAAGCGGCTTTGAGCTTGTTTGTTTCATGTCTTTTTTTTAGTCTTGGCCTGGAACCAGGCCGTGCTTTGGCGCAAACAAAGCCCGATCCAGCCTTGCGCGTTTGGAAAGCTCAGCTTTGGGAGCGGGCAAAACAAATGGGGATCCGTCGATCCACATTTGATGCTGCGATTAAAAATACGGTTCCCAATTATAAATTACCGCGCGTGCGCACCCATGTAAGTTGGAAAGCTCTGGCTGTGCAAGACAAACGGATTGCCAAAGCCAAGCCGCTGGCAGATGGTAAATTGCCAGCGTCTTGTTATCGGCCGCGACAAAAGGAATTTTTATTCCCGACCCGGTATTTTCCCAAAGATTATTTAGAGCGTCTTGTGGGCAGGGGTAAAGTTTTGCGGGCAAAATATCGTAGCGTGTTTGCACGGATAGAGCGACAATACGGTGTTGATATGCGCGCGGTGCTGGGCATTTGGGGGCGAGAGACGGCTTATGGCCAGGCCAAAAATAAGCATGATGGCATTCGCACCTGGCTGTCTTTGGCGTATGCGGGAACGCCTGGGAAGCGCACTGATTATCAACAAAATTTGCTTTATGCCTTACAGTTTATTGATCAAGGCCATATTGCATTGGCTGATTATAAAACCACATTTGCCGGGGCCACAGGCTATCCGCAATTTACACCTGATGTGTTTGCGCTTTATGCGGTGGATTTTGATGGTGATGGGCGCAAGGATATTTGGAGTAGTGTGCCTGATGCTTTGGCATCAGCTGCCAATTATTTAAAAGGGATTGGCTGGCAAGCTGGTCAAGGGTGGGGCTATGAGGTGGTTGTGCCGCAAGGGTTTAATTGTGCTGATGAGGGGCCAGGTGGGCGTAAAAGTGTTGCTGAATGGAAAAAGCTTGGGGTGCGCCGGGTAAAGGGCCTTTCTGGTAAACCATTGCCTTTTCCTGATCTTGCTCAACAGGTTCAGTTTGTGGCCCCGGCTGGGATGTTGGGGCCGAAATTTTTGGTCACTGAAAACTTTGAGGTGTTTCGCCGTTATAATAAGGCGGATTTATATGCGTTATTTGTCGGCCATTTGGGGGATCGAATTTGGTGCCGTGGGGGGGCTAAACAGTGTGGGTTTAAGGCTGGTTGGCCGCAAAAAGATGCGTTTAATTTTTCCCGCAAGCGCATTTGTGAACTGCAAATTTATTTAAAACGCTCTGGGGCGTCCCAAGAAACGCCTGATGGTTTGTTTGGCGGCAAAACACGCAATGGCATTGGCAGCTATGAACGCCTGATTGGCAAACGCCCGAGCTGTTTTCCCAGTAAGGACCTTTTGGGTCAATTGCGTCGCTCTCAGCGTTGATTTTGCACGTTAATGTAATTATTTTTTCAAAAATAATGTGTGTTTGGACAAGAAATTGCCAATCTCTGTTTCTATCAGAAATTGTGCTATAAATGAGTTTGGTTTGCTCTTGAGCTTAATTCATTGTGCTCTTGCGTAAGATTGTGACACTTAACAGGCAAAATATATGCAAACACAAAAGGTTGGCGGATTGCAGATGGGGCGAAAGACACTGCCTTTTGGCCGGTGGGTTATTGGCTTGGCTGTTGGGCTGGTGGTGTTTAGCGGTTGTATTTCTCGCGCTCATGCAAAACAAGATTTTCGTCAATTCTTAGAAAGTTTTTGGCCTCAAGCCAAACGGGCTGGGGTGAGCCGGTCTATGTTTTTGCGTGCCATTGGGGGGATCACGCCTGATCCATCGATTATGAAAGCGCAATCATCTCAGCCGGAGTTTGTCAGCCCTGTATGGACATATATTGACCGGGCCGTTTCTGACAAGCGGCTTGAAGCTGGCAAGCAAGCAATGATCGAGCGTGAACAACTGCTCACCCAGATTAGCCAAAAATATGGGGTTGAGAAACAGATCTTACTGGCCATTTGGGGGTTAGAGAGCACCTATGGCAAGAACAAGGGTGATAAGGATGTAATTCGCTCTTTGGCAACGATGGCTTATACAGGTAGGCGGCGCACTTATGGGCGCAAACAACTCATTGCTGCGCTTAAGATTTTACAAAAGGGTGATATTCATCTGAATGATTTTAGAGGTTCTTGGGCCGGTGCGATGGGGCATACGCAATTTATCCCGACCACTTATAATCATTATGCCGTGGACTTTACCGGAGATGGCACACGAGATATTTGGAATTCTGTGGGTGATGCGCTGGCTTCTACGGCCAATTATTTGAAACGTTCTGGTTGGCAAACGGGCAAAACTTGGGGCTATGAAGTGGTGATGCCTAAGGGCTATAATTATGTTGTTTCTGGCCTTGGGATTAAGAAAAGTTTGAAGGCTTGGCAAAGGCTAGGGATTAAGCGGGTGAATGGGCGCGCTTTTCCGCGTCTTGGTGACCGGGCAGAGTTGTTGTTGCCAGCAGGGGCTCGCGGGCCGGCCTTCTTGGTATTGAAGAATTTTCGGGTTTTGATGCGCTATAATGTGTCTGTTTCTTATGTTTTGGCTGTTGGTCATTTGGGGGACCGCTTGTTAGGTTATGGGCCGTTTGTACAGCCTTGGCCGAAACAAGACCGGCTGTTAAAATATGTGGAGCAGAAGGAAATTCAGGTTCGGCTGAAACAAAAGGGCTATAAAATCGGCAAGATTGACGGTAAGATTGGTGGCCGAACAAAACGGGCTTTGCGTGCCTTTCAAAAGCGGGTTGGAGTGCCGGCTGATGGGCATCCGACTTATGCAATCTTGGAAAAATTGCGCCGCTAATTTTCTTGGTGGTGCGATGAAACGTCTTGAGATGGATGATGAGACGACTTTTAAACATTAAGAGCTTTTGCCGACTTTTATGTCGTGTTTCGTTACTGGCAAGCGGGATGGTTTTGTTTGTTGGGCTGAATAGCTTTTCGGTTCAAGCGGCCTATGTTACGCCTTTTCCCTCTGGGGGAACTTATAAAATATTGGTTTTGGGTGATGGCTTTGCTGATGGCGCTTGGGTGGGGCTGAGCAGTGCGTTCAAGGGCAATCCAAAAATAGAAGTGTTTAAAGAGGTTAGTTATGGGGCAAGGCTAACGGCTCGAGGACGTCAAGATTGGCTTAAAAAACTTGATAAGATTTTAAACAAGCGTGCTTATGACATTTGTGTTGTTATGATCGGTTATGGAGACCGGCGCAAAATTACGATAAGAGGTAAATCCTATGCGGTTGGGTCGCCTCAATGGCGCAGTTTTTACTCTGAGCGTATAAGGGGAGTTTTGCAAAAACTTAGCGCCAGGAAAATCTCTACTTATTGGGTAGGTATGCCAATTCCGCGTTCTAACCGGGTACGTAGGGGACTTGAACTGATCAATGCTATTGTGAAACAAGAAACTGCACGCTTGCAAGTGCGCTATATTGATCAATGGTTCCATTTTGCGAATGAAAATGGACAATACAGTCCTTATGGACCTGATGTGAATGGTAAGATCAGGTTGCTGAGAGCAAGAGACGGGGTGTTTTTTACTCGGGCCGGCTATGAAAAGTTAGGTTTTTTCATTCAAAAATTCATTCAGCAAGATTTGCGTGAGGCCAGGGCGGAGCGTGATATCCCTTTGTTAGGCGAGACGTCTGACCAAGAGTATTTGCTCAATCGTTACGCACTGGATAATCCTAGAGAGCGCCGGTCTCGCAATCGGCAAAAAGCCGATCCAAAGACAGATAAGAAGTTAAAAGCGTTAGCAGGGACTTCTTCTGAACGTCAAAAATATGAGACGGCTAAGCATAGTAAAATCACTTTACCGGCAAAAAAGTCGCAATCGGGCAAAGAGATTGAGTTGAAAATTATCCGTCCGGCTATTCCGGCGGTTGCGTTTACTATTTCGCGTCGCAACAATGCTTTTTCAAATGATCAGGGGGCTGCCGTTTTGATGAAAGAGCAAGATGAGAAAATTACTGGCTTTTCAATTGCCTCTTCTTTGGGGCAAATTACCGGGAATAATGATCAACGCCGTATACCGCTTACTCAGACACCTTATTATAAATTGGTGGTTCGCGGTGACGCTCAATTGGCAAAGCCGGGCCGCGCGGATTATTTTATTTTGCCAGCCTCAGCTCTAAAGCAAAAAACAGACAAATAATTAAACGCGTTCGTTTACCCGCCAAAACTTTTGACCAAACTGCCGGCAACCATATGCCAACCGTCCACCAAGACAAAAAATATGAGTTTAAAGGGCAGAGATATCATCACTGGTGGGAGCATCATCATGCCCATGGACATCAGAACTGAGGCGACCACCAGATCAATCACCACAAAGGGCACGAAAATTAAAAACCCAATTTCAAACGCCCGGCGCAATTCAGAGATCATAAAGGCGGGGATGAGCACGGACATTGAGATCTCTTCCGGTGTTTGCGGTTTTGGTTTGCCAGATAAGTCTTGAAACAAAACCAGGTCTTTTTCGCGCACATGTTCACGCATGAAAACATGGAACGGGGCAGACGCTCTGGTAAAGGCCTCGTTGAGTTCGATTTCTTCTGCAATCAGCGGTTGGACGCCATCTTCATAAGCTTTTTGTAACACTGGTGCCATAATAAAAGCGGTTAAAAACAGGGCCAGGCTGATCACCACATTGTTGGGGGGCGATTGTTGAATGCCGATGGCTGTGCGCAATAGCGAGAGCACAATGACAATCCGGGTGAAGGAGGTGACCATGATTAAAATGGACGGGGCGATGCTTAAGATTGTGAGTAAGGCGATGATTTGTAACGCGCGCTCTGTGACCCCGCCGCCTTCACCCAAGGCAATGGAGATGTCTTGAGCTGCCGCTTGGCCGATAAACCCTGGGCTTATGAGCAATAGGGCGGCCATTGCTGTGATGCTTAAGCTAATAAAGCTGACAAGTAAAAGGCGCTGCCAGCGGGATGTTTGCTTTGT
>JANQQH010000097.1 GCA_028285025.1 Hyphomicrobiaceae bacterium
ACAGGAAATGTGACAATTAGGTGTCAGCCTGTCACCCATTTATCTGAAATTGTAAAAATGATTTCCACTTAAAGCTTGTTTAGGGGTAAAACTCAAAAAATTGATGATGAATGACAATTTTATGAACCAGTCAGTGTAACAGCACTGGTAAAGCTGAAAAAAATCAGCTAAATGGTATAGTGTTTAGCGGGGCTGATGTCTTTCAAGCTGATCAAAACAACACCAAGATCTCACCTTGAAAGATACAACCAAGTAAAGGAACACCCATGCTAGGGCCTTTAACGTATCTTGATGCCATATTATTAGGCATTGCACTGATATCAGGTATGCTGGCCATGTACCGCGGTTTGACGCGCGAAGTACTCTCAATATTATCCCGGGCCTTGGCAGCCCTTGCAGCTGTGGTTTTCGCTCTTTATTATCGACATTTAGCAAACGATGTGGCGGCAAGCCTTGGACTCGATAAAACCATCGCCCTTGGCCTTTGTGCAATCGGCATTTTTCTGTTGGTGCTTATCGTTGTTCACTTTATCACCTCACGTTTTTCAGAAACCATTTTAGATAGCCGCATAGGTGCGCTCGATCGCAGCCTTGGCTTTGTGTTTGGTCTTTTACGCGGCTTCATTTTGGTGGTTATTCTTTATTTCTTTGGCACCTTTTTGGAACAAGACGAGGAAAAGCACCCCTATTGGGTCACCCAATCCCAATCGCTGCCTTATATAAAAGACACCGGCAAATATATTATAACTGTGATGAAAAAGGTTATGCCTGATCAGATTAAATTGCCCTCACTAGACCCTGAACCTGAAGAGCAAAGTTCAGATGAGGACAACTAGAATAAAGTTGTTAAAAAAAACATAAGAACAAATTGAAAACCAGAACATCCAGATTAGAATTAAGCCCTTGGTTGCGTTAACAATAATAAGAAACCGCGTTGAAACAAGCTGAAAAACAGCTTGAGGAACAATCATCCAATTGACAAAGAGAACAATGCATAGCCTCGCCAATTTTGAAAGCCTTATGGGCAAACCAAACCTTTATGCTCACGGCTGTAATGGGTTTGAACGACCAAAAGAAGAATGCGGTGTTTTTGGTATTTTTGGCCAGCCAGATGCCGCCGCGATCACTGCTCTCGGGCTACACGCCTTGCAACATCGCGGCCAAGAAGCAGCCGGCATCGTTTCATTTGACGGCAGCCAGTTTCAAGCAGAACGACGCCTAGGGCTGGTCGGCGACAATTTTAACAAACGCAATATTATTGAACGTCTGGCCGGTGAAAGCGCGGTGGGCCATGTGCGCTATTCCACCAGCGGCGACACTATAATGCGCAATGTGCAGCCTTTGTTCGCTGAACATTCACGCGGTGGCTTTGCCATTTGCCATAATGGCAACCTAACCAACGCTAACACTTTACGCAAAGAGTTAGTAAAAGACGGCGCCATCTTCCAATCAACCAGCGACACAGAAGTCTTGTTACACCTACTGGCCCGCAGCAAAAAGCGCGCATTTATTGAACGGTTCACCGAAGCTGTCTTGCAAATTGAAGGCGCCTTTGCCCTGACCTGCTTAACCAATAAAAAATTAGTTGGCGTGCGCGACCCTTTGGGCATTCGCCCCCTCTTGTTAGGGCGGCTAGGTGAAAGCTGGGTGTTGGCATCAGAGACCTGCGCTTTTGATATCGTTGGCGCTGAATTTGTCCGCGAAATTGAAAACGGTGAAATTGTTGTCATTACCAAATCTGGCATCAAAAGCTATCACCCCTTTAAAAAACACCCCCAACGGCCTTGCATTTTTGAATATATTTATTTTGCGCGGCCTGACAGCATTGTCTCTGGTAAAAGCGTATACGAAGTACGCAAAAATATGGGCGAACAATTAGCGATTGAAGCCCCGGCTGAGGCTGACGTGATTATCCCTATTCCCGATTCTGGTGTGCCCGCCGCCATTGGCTATGCGCAAAAATCAGGCGTTCCGTTTGAGCTCGGCATCATCCGAAACCATTATGTTGGCCGCACCTTTATTGAGCCTGAACAGCAAATCCGCCAATTGGGTGTTAAACTAAAACATTCAGCCAACCGCTCAATGGTAGAGGGCAAAAGCGTTGTGCTGATTGATGACAGCATTGTCAGGGGTACAACCTCTGTAAAACTAGTTTCCATGATGTATGAAGCCGGCGCCCGCCAGGTCCATATGCGCATTTCCAGCCCGCCGATCACCCATCCCGATTTTTATGGCATCGACACGCCAGATCAAAACAAACTTCTAGCAGCCAATTATGACATTGAAGGCATGCGCAAATTCATGGGCGCAGATAGTTTGGCCTTTATTTCAGTTGATGGCATATACCGCGCAATGGGCCATGAAGGGCGCAACAATCAGCACCCTCAATATACCGACCATTGCTTTACCGGCGATTATCCAACCCCCCTCACCGACAAAAACCACGAAGAAGAACCTCATCCATCGCTGCTCTCAGAGGTGCTATAATATGTCGCGGTACCAGGCTTGAAGTTTGGCCGCTTTTTCACCATATACTCTTGCATACGAGGGACATGAATGTCTAAACATGAGTTTAATTAAACTCAATAAATATAGATATTTATGTCATTATTTTAAGTTATTAGATAAAAATAACTTCTCAGGGAGAACTATGATGAAATCTATCAATGCGGCAATTCTGGCCGGTTTGTCTTTAACTGTAGGAATAGCTGGGCTTGGTACAAAAGCGCGCGCCCTTGACCTTCATACCGGGGAAAAAACAGGAGCTTATTATAATAAATTTTGCCCTACGATCAAAAAAGCGGCCAAAGACAAAAATTTGATGTTTGACTGTCGCCCCTCTCAAGGGTCACTTGACAATCTTGATAAAGTTATTGCAAATCCAAATGATTTTGGTCTGGCACAATATGATTTATTCTCTTTGAAATATACCAACCAATCCAATCAACCAGCCTTCAAACCTATTCGCGACGACTTGGGCAAGGAATGTTTGTTTTTAGTAACCAAAAACAAATTAATGAAAAACTTTGGCGATGTGGTTGCCAGCGCCCCCTATATGAATTTCATTTTACCGCCAGAATCATCCGGCCATGCGGGTACATTCAAATATTTGCAAAGCATTGACCCCTCAGGGATAGGCAAAGCCGGCAAAGTAACCCATGCGGCCAGCACAGAAGATGCCATCACATCAGCACTTGCCCAAGAAGACAATGTGACCCTGTTCGTGCACTTTCCAAATGCAGACAATAAACTGTTTAACCTGGTTAACGAAAATAGGGGCCATTTTGTGCCAGTCATCTCCAAAGAAATTTTGGCGCAAGAAACCCAAGGGCGCAAAGTGTATAGCGCAGAAGAAACCGATGTTGCCAACCCTAAATGGCATGAGTCAGGCAAAAAAGTGGTCACCGCATGTACACCCATGGTGCTATTTACTGGCAAATCTGATCTCATATCCGATCCATCAGAAAAAGCCGCTCACGAAAAAGCTGTCACCGCTTTACAAGAAATGCCAGCTGATAAGTTGCGCCCGACAAAGGGATGGTTTTCAAAATTATGGACCAACACCAAAGCGGTTTCAGCAAAAGGGGTTGAAGGGCTGGTTGATGCCACCGAAAAGGCAAGAAAGGCCTCTAGCCCATATTTGAGAAAAGCCAAAGAAATGACCCAGGATGCTGTTGACGCGGCCAAACCAACTTACGAAAAGGCTAAAGAAAAAACCAAAGAGACACTTGATGCTGCCAAACCGACCTACGAAAAGGCCAAAGAAAAAACCAAAGAAGCCCTAGAGGCCGCCAAGCCCACTTACGAAAAAGCCAAAGAGGTGACCAAAGACACCTATGAAAAAGCCAAAGAGTTGGGCGGCAAGGCGATTGAAAAAGTGGGTGAAATGATGGAAAGCACAAAAAAGCCAGCAGAAAACACACCGAGCGAATAAATCTCAAACACTAAAACTAGCATGACAAACCGAGGGAACATTATCCCTCGGTTTTTTCTTTTGCGGTAAGCTTTAAGGTTTGCTACATCCAGCACTAAATAATCTGGAGAGTTGCGTGTCACAAAGTT
>JANQQH010000438.1 GCA_028285025.1 Hyphomicrobiaceae bacterium
AGCGTGATAATCAACAAATCAATGCGCGACTTGCGGCCAAATTCAACAAGCTCATCATAATTTCCCAGTTTCGGGTAACCTTCGATTTCATCCGGAACCCGCTCATCACCACGTTCATCAAAAATGCCGCAAATACGTATGTCGCTATTCTCAGCCTGTTCAAGTGCCCGAATAACAGCGATCCCTGGTTCCCCGCCGCCGACAACAACCGCCCGTCGATAGATCCGCCCCTCTTGGCACCACTGATGTAAGGTGGCAGCAAAAGCAAAGCGAAACATCAAAATAAATAAAAGGCTAAAAAAATACCAAGCCCCCATCCAAACTCTTGAAAAGGTCACGCCTAATTTTAGGAAAAACAATCCGGCAATAAAAACGGCAAAAACCAAAGTTAAAGCCAAACAAATTTTCGGCGTTTGGCGGATCGGTGTATTAAACGCCTGAATGCTGTAAACATTAGCAGATTGAAAAAAGAGCGCCATCAAAATACAAGCGCAGGAAATACCAACCAAATATTCTGCAAACAATGACATGTCAGTGGTTGACACATAAGCAAAATAACCAGTCACCCCAATGATTGCTAAGGTAGCCAGTTCAAGCAGACGATAACATCCGCTTAAAACAATTGGAGAAATGAAACTGTTTTCATCAGTCTCGCTAACATGTTGTAACCAGCGCGGGCCATTTTTTTGATAAATGCTATTATCTTGTACTTGCGGAATATCCTGTCTTTTTGGGTCATCAGCTTGCTCACAAGCTTCAATTTTTCTTAATGATTGCTCTGACATAGTACACAACCCTTACACGCGTTACAAAATCTCAAATAGCCACAACACAGTCAATAAAATGAATATCCAATAAAATGAATATCGTTTCAAAACCCAGAAAGAGGCAACTCATAGCCCCAAGCAAGGGTGCAACTTTGAGACCATCTTAGAAGCATAAATTATGCCTAACATAGACAAATAGTTCTATGAATGTATGAAACTATCCCTCCAAAGCATGTTTTCCTCTAATTGGGCGTTTTTAGGGTAAATGACATATTAACAATTTAACAAAAAAACGAGATAACCCAATTAGATAAATGTTTTTATTAATATTTTTTTTAACTTATGTCGAGAGAAATCAAAGCCTAAAAGATCTCTTCTAACGCTGTCCGTCTTAATATGTTTGATTATGAAACATAAAATTAAAAAAAATAACCTCTACAATTCATTTTGGGATAAACTTTACGTTATTTAGATAAATAAGAACGAAAATATTTGCCTCAATCAACAAAAGCACAACCAGGCATTACCGCTTTAAAATGGAGAGGTAAAAGTCTGTTATCTGCGACGCCATCATATCCACTGTGAATTTTTGCGCAATCATCTGCACAAGTTCGCCAGCCTTTGCTTGAAAGGAAGCAGGTTCGGTTAAAAAAGCGGCCATTTGCTGATTTAAAGCTTCAACATTATCTGCTCTAATCAATTGAATGGTTGTGCCAGCGGTTATTTCGCGAATACCACCAACATTGGTCGCAATAAGCGGAAGTTGCGCAGCCCCGGCTTCCAAAACAATATAAGGAAAACTTTCACTACGTGAGGGGATAACAATCGCGTTTCCAAGTTCAAACGCCTGACGCGCGGGCAGGCGCCCATAAAAGGTAACATTTTTTTCAAGATTTAAGTTTGTGCTGAGATCCTTAAATCTCTTCATATCAGGCCCATCACCAACAATAGCCAGGCGAACATGAGGCCAGCGCTTTGTAAGTCTGTATAAAGCTTCAAGTAACAGATCCACCCCCTTTAAGTGGCGCAACTCACCTATAAATAAAAAATCAGCGGCCTCAGGTTTGGGGGAAGCTGGTATGAAATCTTCGTGGCGCAAACCATTATGGATAACCCGAACAGGGCAAAAACCACCAGCCACAACTTGCTTATAAAGCTTGGCAGAATAAGCACTTTCAAAAATCAGCCCATTGGTTTTCTTGGCTAAATATTTTTCCAAACCCAAAAAAATACGTCCAGACAAGCTGTTAGGAGAATAATGCAAGCTACCACCATGGGGGGTATAAAAACCAAAAGGGGGTTTTGATTTCCCAGAAAAGCTATGCGCGGCTAATCGCGCATAAGCCCCCCCTTTTGCACCATGACCATGTAAAATTTGCACTTGTTTTTCATATGCAAACCTGGCAACAGCGCGATAGGCTGAAATATCATAAACATGAAGAATACGCGACATTTTCACGCCGCGTACACCAAGTTGACAAGCTTGATGTAACCGCTCAATTTGCTGGGCTGCCTGTTCCCCAACATTGGAATGATCATAGATCACCCCAACCTCATGACCAAGCTTAACCTGTTCCAAGGCCAAATCGACAACATGGCGAAACAAGCCACCAACAGGGGCGCGCAAACAATGAATGATACGCAAATTCCGGCTCATAGCATCTACTCTACCACTGCTTATCCATACCTCTTGAATAGGAGTTTAAGCCTAATTGGTCTGGCAATTGAAAAAAAGGGGCGTTAAAAGATTTGTTTTAAAAGAAACGCTCGCGCACATAAACTGTATCGCCAGGAAATACGGGGAAGTTCTTTGACACCAGCAATGTATAGCGGCGTCCCTTATAAACCCGGCTAACACGAAATTTTTTCTCATCTGCTCGCGGGGTAAAGCCACCGCCAATGGCAGCAGCTGTTTCAGCCGTCATGCCAACCACATAAGGAAATTGGCCAGCTGTTTGCACTTGGCCAAGCACAAAGAAAGGACGGTATGTCGCCACTTCAACAGACACTTTTGGATCACGCAAATATTTCTTGCGCAAAGCAGATTCAATGCGCCGGGCCACTTTTTGAGTAGACGCCCCGCGGGCGAAAACTTGCCCAATCAAAGGCACCGAAATGTGCCCACTATCATCAACCCTGTAGGTTCTGGTTAGCGTTCTCTGGCTATAAACAATAACCCGTAACCGGTCACCTGTATCTAGAGAGTAACGCAACGGCCAATGGCCCGTACGGCGATAAACCTCAATAGGATTGTACTTATAAGAAGTGTCTTTAATTGAATCTTGTGTCGAATGTGTATAATTTGTTTGCCAAACACCATCAGAGCGATCGGAAACAGCATGCAAAACACGTGTGCGCCAAGATTGGGTCTCGGCAGAAGCAAATTTTTCGCTTAAACTCTGATGGAACCCGTTATCTTTTACCGAAACGGGTGAAGAGCTAAGATCAACCGGCCCAGGGATAACATCTTGATCGCCAATAAGTTCATATTCGTTTTTGAATGCACTATCACGATGGCTACATCCCACCATGCCAATCAAAATAGCGAACATAAGAAAATACTTTACAAAACTCATCACAAATAAACCCACTTAAAACACAACGGTACATAAAACCCACTTTAAGCAAACATCGTTAATAATTATCTAATTGTGTTTTAAAATTACTCAGCGTTAAAGATTTAATGGCAATTATAATGTTGAATAGCAGTTGATTCGCACCTTTAAACAGGCGTTCAAGGTGATTTAGGATTTAAAAGTGATTTAAGACAAAGGGGCAAAGGCAAAGCCATGTCAGACGTGCATGAAATTAATATGGAAGGCATAATTTCCACCCTGAAAAGCGCTTGGTGGAAAATTGCCCTTATCAGTTTAGTGTTGGCAAGCGGGGTCTTTTTTCTATTGCAGCAAATCACCCCTCGCTATGTTTCAGAAAGCCGGGTATTAATTGCACCGGTTGCCTCTTATCAAGACCCAGCAGCTGGGCGCAACACAGAGGGCTTGTTAAACATTGACCAAGCTTCAGTTTTAAGTCAAATCCAAGTTATTCAGTCCCGCGATATTCTTGCGCAAGTGATTGATGATTTTGGTCTTATGGAAGATCAAAAATTTCAAAAATATGTCGCTGGCTCAGTTAATTCAGGCCTTACCTCATTTTTGCCGGCCAGTTTTTCTCAAAGCTATGAGTCATATGACCCTACCACTAAAAGAGGGATCACGATTGATGTGTTGGCAAGCAATTTACAAGTTTTAAGCTTATCTCAGTCGCGGGTGCTCGGCCTGAGATATTATGGACCAGACCCAGTACGCACAGCTGGCATCGCCAATGGGATTGCCAATGCCTATATTAACTGGCAAAGGTCAGAAAAAGTGATTCAAAGCCAAGATGATAGCGTTCGCTTATCACATCTAATTAGCGATCTCAAAAAGGAAGTCGAAGCGTCAGAAGCAGCTGTTGCCAAATACAGGGCCCAAAAAGGCATTTTTAAAAGCTCCAGAAATGATGTGACATTAAACAGACAACAACTAACCGAGTTAAACAGCCGCATTATTGCCGCCAGGGAGCGCCGGGCTGAATCTGAAATTCGAGCCAAACTTATTCGTGAAATGTTAAACACAGAAGGCGAAGTCATCAACGCACCTGAAAATATGCGGTCCCAGTTAATCCAACGTTTGTTTGAGCAAAAAACACGTGTCGAGCGAACAATTTCAGAATTAAGCGCCACTCTATTGCCATCCCATCCTCGCATTAAACAATTGCGCTCTGAATTAAAAGGCATGAATCTACAAATTCGCAATGAAATGCAGCGGATTGTTCAAAGTGCAGAAAACGATGCCAAAATTGCCAGAGCACGCGAAGACTCTCTTCAAAAAAGCCTGAATAATTTAAAAGACCAATCTGCTCAAACAGATGGAGATGAAATCCAATTGCGCGCCCTAGAACGTGAAGCGCGGACAAACCGAGATCTTTTAAACACGTATCTGGCTCGTTTTAGGGATGCTGAAGCGCGCAAAGACAGCGCCATAGCCCCAGCTTACGCAACCATTGTTTCCAAAGCGCACGTGCCCACAGCTCCCTATTTTCCAAAAATTATTCCCTTTACCCTATTAGCCTTTACTGCTTTTTTCCTGGTAGGTTTAGGGTTCATGATAATGCGTGCTGTTTTATCAGGAAGCAATCAAGCTTCATAAGGCTTTAAACAAGCAAACAAAATTTTATATATTTGATTATGATATTATAAACATTGTAATTGTAATATTTGGTAAGGTTACGTTCATTATACAATGTATTGCTTGAAAGATCATTTAAAAAGGGCCGCTTTAAACGGGCTTTATTACTCAAAGCTAGATAAATTGCTGGCGCCGAAGACGTCTGGGCAAGGCATAATTTTTACACTACATCAAGTGGAACCAAAACCCTGTAATGGTTTTGCTCCAAATTCCATTTTAAAGATAACCCCCCATTTTCTAGAACAAACCATTAAAACCGTCCAAGCAAGTGGCTATGAAATCATCAGCTTGGATGAGATGCAAGAAACCCTAATAAGGCCAGACCAGGGCAAACCTTTCGCTGTTTTTACCTTTGATGATGGCTATCGGGATAATCGAGATTATGCGTTAAAAATATTTGAAAAATATAACATCCCTCTCACCATCTATATCGTTTCCGATTACAGCTCAGGTAAAGGGGAGTTATGGTGGTTAGCCCTAGAAGACATTATCAAACAAAACTCATCTGTTCAGGATCCGTTTGTGCCGGGTAAAATCTATAAAACCCAGACCCAAGCACAAAAATACAAAACATTTGATGAGCTTTATTGGCAGCTGCGCATGATGAACCAATATCAGCAACGCGAAAAAATCAAAGATTTTGCCAAAAGCCATAATTTTGATATTGCCAAATTACCCAATGACTTAATTATGAATTGGGATGAATTACGAGAGTTAAATCAACACCCTTTAGTAACATTAGGCGCGCACACAAAATCTCATTTTGCCCTCGGTTTATTGGATCGCGAACAAGCCAAACAAGAAATTGT
>JANQQH010000444.1 GCA_028285025.1 Hyphomicrobiaceae bacterium
GGCACCTGCCAAACCAAAAGCGCCAAGCCAACAGCAACGAAATAACAAATCGGCATAGCACGGCTTGCGGGCCATCGAAACCCGACCAAGAAAACCGCCACGGCTATAATCGGTAATAGTGATAGAAACGCCAATAAGCCATTCGACATCGCAAAACTCCCCTGCCCTTGCAATTACTAGTGAAAAAACAATAGCATAAACCCACACATATGCTGCAATTGGCCTTTCTATCATCAAAAATGCATTTGGTAAATTAAAATAACCATTTTTAATTTCTGGGCATAAAGATGTTACAAACGCAAAAAGCATTAGAAATAGAGTCCTCTTTTGAGGATAAGAATTTTAAAACTCTGCCCCAATTTCGCACTGAAAATGTGCCAAAATCCAATTTGTTGAAATAATAATGCTTCTCTGGGTTGACCTTTTAGTCAAAATTCGGCAATCATTGTAAATAATAAGTGCACCTGTTGCTTATACGGAATGGAGCCATTGAAAAGGTGCTTTTTCACTAAACACTTTTTCTACCACAAACCTTGAAAAAACCTTTTAAGGACCTTGAAAAAATTTTTAAGGGCAAGGGCAAAGTGGGAACCTTCAAGGATCGTATCTTTGAAGGATAAGGTTTTTTTTATGCGTTATAATTAGAACAATAATAGTAACGTACTTTTTGATAGAGATATTTTTTGATGACCAATGCACCTTTAATGCCCAAAGCCACAGCTGTTTGGCTAGTCGACAACACGTCACTGACTTTCGAACAAATTGCCCATTTTTGTGGACTTCATGTTTTGGAAGTGAAAGGCATTGCTGATGGGGATGTTGCCCATGGCATAAAAGGCATGGACCCAATCTCCTCCGGCCAGCTTAGCCGTGAAGAAATTGCCCGGGCACAAAATGATTCCAGCTACCAATTGAAAATTTCAGAATCTAAAGTTGAAATACCAGAAATTAAACGCAAGCGGTCACCGCGCTATACACCTGTTTCTCGTCGTCAAGATCGCCCCAATGCCATTTTATGGCTGATTAAGCGCCATCCGGAATTAAAGGACAGCCAAATCATGCGCTTGGTTGGCACAACAAAACCAACCATTGAAGCCATTCGTGAGCGCACCCATTGGAACGCGCTTAACTTACAGCCAATGGATCCTGTCACATTAGGTCTTTGCAGCCAAGTTGATCTGGATAATGCTGTGAAGCGAGCCGCCCGGCGCTTAGAGCGCGAAGAAAAGGCCCAAGGCAAAACGGCTTCAACTGAACAAGCTGCCCCTGCAACACTGCTGCCTGCAGAAGAAACCATGGATGCTGCCGTGGAAGTTAAAGACACGCCAGAGGCTGAAGTGAGTGTTGAAAGTGTGTTTGGCGAAACACCATCA
>JANQQH010000470.1 GCA_028285025.1 Hyphomicrobiaceae bacterium
GGCGTCTTTGGTGAGCAAAAGATAAGGGTTTAGGATGGCTTGCCCCTTTTGGGGTTTTAATGGGTTGTCTAATTGTTGGTGATATTTGTAATAGCCAAAGGCAACACCGCCAGCAATGGCGGCTGTCCCAAACAAAAAGACGCGTCTTGTGATTTTTGCTATTGTTCCCATTGTTCTTAACTCCCTTGCATGTTTTTGGCAGCCGTGTGAATGGCTGCTCGAATGCGCGGGTAGGTACCGCAGCGGCATAAATTGCCTGACATGGCTTCATCAATGTCTTCGTCTGTTGGGCTTGCATTTTCTTTGAGCAGGGCAACAGCAGCTAAAATTTGACCCGATTGGCAATAACCGCATTGGGCCACTTGATGCTCAACCCAGGCTTGTTGCACTTGATGCAAAGCCTTTGGTTCACTAATGCCTTCAATGGTGATGACTTTGCCTTCAACATCGCCAACGCTTAATTGGCACGAGCGTTCAGGTGCGCCCTCTACCAGCACCGTGCATGCTCCGCACATGGCAATGCCACAGCCAAACTTTGTGCCGGTTAAGCCTAGTTCGTCGCGTAAAACCCAAAGAAGAGGTGTTTGGGGCTCTGAAGCAATCGTATGCTCAGACCCATTAATATTGAGAGAAAGTGCCATAAATTATTTCCTACCTGAGAATGAAGCATTTTGCGTTTTTTATGTTTGCTTATTTTAATTCTAAGGGGGGAAATTGTCAGAAATATTTTTTGTGAAATTTTGTTTCTTTCGTAATTTTGGCTTAGACCAACTTTAATGCCCAAAATGACCCATTTTCTTGACCTTAACAGCTTTGTATTTTTGGTTTTCTGAACGGGTGGTGGTGGGCAGGGCTTGGCGGTCAACTTTGATGTTGCCGGCTCTTAAAGCATCGCATTTTTCTGGGTTGTTGGTGATTAAAGTAATGTGGTCAATATCTTGTAAGGTCAGAAAGTCTGCCACCATTTGATATTCTCTTAAATCCGTTTCAAAACCGAGCATGTGGTTGGCTTCAATGGTGTCATACCCCTTTTCTTGTAAATTATAGCTTTTCATTTTGTTCAACAAGCCAATGCCGCGCCCTTCTTGGCGCAAATAAAAGATATAGCCATAGTCAGATTCGCCTACGATTTTTAAGGATTTTTCCAATTGCTCACCGCAATCACAGCGGTGAGAGCTAAAAATATCTCCGGTTAAACATTCTGAATGGATGCGCACCAAGGGAGGCTTGGAGGTATTTTCTTTTCGCTCGAGCACAATATGTTCTTTTTCATCACCAGAGCTGATTATGGACATGTTGAATACGCCATGATCAGTGGGTAAATGAATTGTTTCTAGAATTTTTAGTGTACTTTTCATGAGCGCCTGATTTTTATTATCATTCGTTGAATGTATAATATAACTTTTTGTTTGTTTGATACTGGTTTTGTCTATAAAACTAGGCTGTTGACGATCTTGTTTCATATAAACCCTTAGGGGTCAAATATTTAATGTTACTTGATGTTTTTTCAATTGAGAAGTCTTGAACATTTTTATACGAGCGTAATAAACGTTCATATATCTGACATATGTTCATGGCTTTATTTGGTGGGTGTTTAAAGGAGTTTTTTACAATGGATTTTATTGATTGGTCACAGGTTGTTTGGGCTGACGTTATTACCCTTTCCGTTTTGGTTTTGGTGGCAAGCTTTATTGGTAATTTTATCAATATTGTTTTTAATGGAAACCCGATTACAGGTGCCATTATTGCCGCGATGTTGTTTGGCTTGTTATATATTGGCTGGAAGCACTACCCGCACGGTATTGAATTTGCCGAGATGTTTGGCACTCAAGTTGAACAGACTGAGACCACAAATTAGATGTGATCGTCATTGAAATTGAAAAAAAGGGTCTTAAGTTTTAAGACCCTTTTTTTACTATTGCGTTTTCGATATCTTATCCTTAAGAGTTTCATTGGTCCCAAAACCGGCATCCACTTTTGGGTGAAACGCTCTTTTTC
>JANQQH010000110.1 GCA_028285025.1 Hyphomicrobiaceae bacterium
ACATCGACGCTGTGCACACTCAATGGGCCAAGAAGTATATAAACTACCAAAAAAACCGCTTTTTCAATGCCCGGCGTCAATCAACAGATGAGACCTATTATAAAAGTTTGGAGCGCATCGCCCAAGAGGCGAACAATATGCGTGCGCAAAAACAGTTCATTGCTGGCCAGGTGCGCTCACGTCGCCATATGAAAGATAAAGTGAAGGGGCTGCCAAGCGGAACATTCAATTATATCCAAGGGCTGATGTCAGAATTTGTGTCAGACTTTGGCCGCTCTTTGGTCCGCCCAGCTTTGGCCTGGGGTCTTGTCTTTGCCCTCTTCACAGGGGTGTATTTAAGCCAGGCGACAAATTCAATCAAAGATCCTTGCGGCAACAAAAAAAGCGTGAGCCCTCTAATGGCCGCTCAAAGCATCAGTTGGCGCAATGCATTCGCCATAAACCTTAAAGGTGGGCAAACAATGGACACCATGCATACCTGCCTGTACGGCCATGCGGTTGTTGCTAAAAAAGAAAATAAAGACCAAACCCGCTTGGCAGGTCTAACCAATGTCCCCACCCCGCCATTGCCACCAAAACCAATGGTCCCATCAGGCGTTGTCTTCTGGGGGTCCATCCACACAGCTTTGAGCTTTTTCCTTATTATCTTATTTGCAATGAATTTACGCAACCGCTTTAAGATGTCTTAATTTTTTGCCAACCACATACGCCTGAGCTGTGCCTTAAATCTCGTAAGTTATCAAATAAAGAAACATAAAATGAGCAAAGACCAAAAATCAGACCGGTTCAAGAAGGGGTGGGTTAAACTGCAAGAGGTTCATGGCCAAGTCGGCCAAGATGTTTTGGACGAGTTGGCCAAAACCGCCCCCGCCTTGTCTGATTTCATCATTGAATATCCATATGGTGATATTTATTCGCGCCCTGGTCTTGATGCGCGCTCACGTCAAATCGCCACCATCTCAGCCCTCACGGCGCTGGGCAATGCTCATAAAGAACTAAATGTTCACATCCAAGCCGGGCTCAATGTGGGTCTAACCAAAGAAGAGATCATTGAAATCATCATGCAAATGAGCGTTTATGCCGGTTTTCCCGCTGCCATGAATGGCATTGATGCGGCCAAACAAGCGTTTGAAAAATTTGATGCAAAAACTTTATCCAAAGACAACACTACCGAGTAAATAAACCGCACCAAAACATACCGCAACAGCAATAATATTCAGCCATAACCCAGCCCAAACCATATCGCGGATATGCAAATCCTTATACGCAAAAACAATCGCATTGGGCGGTGTGGCCACAGGCATCATAAAAGCCATGGAGGCGCCAATGGCAATTGGCAAGGTTGAAAGCACAGGATCCAGCCCGGCGGCAATTGCCACGGCCCCAAACACCGGCACAAAGGTTGTGGTTGAAGCTGTGTTAGATGTTAGCTCAGTCAAATAAACAATCATTAAGGCAGCCAAAGCCACAAGCATCCACTGCGTCACATCAAAACTGGCAACGCCATCACCGATCCAACTGGCCAAGCCAGATGCTTTCATGCCAGCAGCCAAAGCAATCCCCCCGCCAAGCAAAATCAAAATGCCCCACGGCACATTTTGCAACTCTAGAGGGCTCAGCACAAATTCTCGTTTTTTCAAATTAAGCGGCCAGGCAAACAAAATAAGGGCAGCGCCAATCGCAACGCCAGCATCAGTCAGCCCCAATCCCGTCAAGTCAGAGATTTGCTTGCCAAAAATCCAACAAAAAGCAGCCAAGCTAAAAATAATCAACACAGCCCGCTCCCCGGCCCCCATTGTCCCCAAAGCTTTCAGCTCATTGGTAATCAGATCGTCAGAATCAGAAACCTCAAGTTTGCTTACCGGAAACAAAACCCATGTTAACAAAACCCATGTTATTGGCACCATAACCAACACCACCGGTACACCAATTTTCATCCAGTCTACAAAGGCGATCGAAATATTATGCGTCTGTTCCAAATAACCTGCAATAAAAGCATTCGGAGCAGTACCGATTAAAGTGCCCACCCCGCCAATAGAAGCAGAATAAGCAATGCCAAGAAGCAGGCTAACAGCAAAGGCGCGCATTGTGTGGTGGTTGTAAGATTTTTCAGATAAGAAATTGACCAACGAGACAGCCACAGCAAACATCATGATGGTGGTTGCTGTGTTTGATATCCACATTGAAAGAAATGCCGTGGATACCATAAACCCGGCTATAATTGCACGCGGCCCCGTGCCAAACCAGGCAATCACATTCAGCGCAATGCGTTTATGCAACCCCCATCGCTGCATGGCGCCAGCAATTAAAAAACCGCCCAGAAACAAAAATATAAATTTATGCCCGTAAGACGCGGTCACCTGATTGATTTCTAAAATGCCAAGTAATGGCAATAAAGGAATGGGCAGCAAAGCGGTGGCTTCTAAGGGGATCAATTCGCCAAGCCACCAAATCACCATCCATAGCACCACACCCACCATCAACCAGGCAGCAGGCGGCATGTCAGCGGGAGGCGGGCTAACAAACACACAAATGGCTGCTAACGGTCCACTAAGCAACAAAACTAAGTCTTTAAAAGATAAAGCCCCCTTCATATCGTCCCCCAAATGATGAAGCCATCCCTAAACGGTCTTTGAAATTTAAAGTTTACTAGACAAGCCGTTTCCAAGCGTCAAGTCAAGCACGGCCAATATGGTTTCCAAGAAACGAACGATTAAATATGATTTTTAATTGAAAATAAGTGAGCCCAAATATTAAGGTACATGTAAACCAACGGTAAGGCGTTAGGGTCTATAATAAATCATCAAAAAAATGCGATAGAAAGTTATCCCCCTACAGGGCAATAAACTTTATAATAGCCAAAGATGAAACGAGCAGATAGAGACAAACCCAAAGCGAGAAAATTTGCATGGCCTTTGTGGACACAACTTTAGATCGTATCGGCGATTGGATCGCAAAACGCTTGGAAACTCCCTCAAGCGGCTATGAACCCTTCACGCCGTCCGATCCAGAAATATTACGGCGCATACTGCTTCCGGGCGATATTTTGCTGGTCGAAGGCAATCA
>JANQQH010000481.1 GCA_028285025.1 Hyphomicrobiaceae bacterium
CGGGGGAGTTTTCATGGCAACAATCACAAGTATACCGTCAACAGCTCCGTTTCTGGATGGGTTGGTTAAAGCCATTTTAAATGGGGACTTGCCCAATAAAGGGGGGCCGCCTCCTAGCTCGCAAGAGTTGGCCAAACTTACCCTTTTATTGCCAACACGCAGGGCGTGCCGGGTGTGCGGCGAAGCCTTTTTGCGGCTAAGCGGGCAAAAAGCAATCCTATTGCCTAAAATCGCCCCACTAGGCGATGGCAATGAGGATGAAAGCCTGATTTATGAAACCATCAACGAATTTGCGCCAAGCCAAACGTTGATGGAAATGAACTCGGCTGTTTCTAACTTAGAGCGTCATCTGGTCCTCACGCAATTTATTCTCACTTGGCTGCAAAGGGCGCCGCATCATCCCTTTTTGCAAGGTGAGCTTGGACAAGGGCATTTGCAACAAACCCGGCCAGCGATTGCCTCGCTTATGGCGCGTGAATTGGCAAAGCTAATGGACAATGCTGAAACGGAAGCGGTTGATTTAAGCAAGCTAGAAGAATTGGTGCCGGAAGAGTTTTCAGATCACTGGCAGCAGACTTTGAATTTCCTGACCATCATCACTCAGCAATGGCCAGCTTACCTAAAAAACACAGAGCAAATGAGCCAGGCTGGGCGGCGTAATATTTTGCTCTCCAAAGAAGCTGAACGGCTGATACAATCAAGCCCAGAAGATCCCATTATCATTGCAGGCTCTACAGGTAGCATACCTGCTGCAGCCAAGCTCATGGCCGCGGTTGCTAACCTTGAGAACGGTGTGATTGTGCTGCCTGGCCTTGATCAAAGCTTAGATCAAGAGGCATTCCAATCAATTATTGAAAACCACCCTGAACACCCACAATTCGGCCTTGCTAAATTAATCAGCGATCTGGGCGCTGATCGCAGTCAGGTTTGCGTCCTTCCAGGAACACAGCCAACGGATTCTCAAGCTGCAGTGCTAGATTTTATCAGCCAAGCGTTGCGCCCGGCCAGTTCCACTGAGCAATGGCGCTGTTATATTGATATGCTAAACCAGTCGAGCCAAAAACAGCAAAACCTAGCAGAAGCCTTTGACAATATTTCGCTCAACATTGCCCGTGATCCTCAAGAAGAAGCTGAGACCATTGCCCTCATCTTGCGCCGTACTGCCAATGAACCGGGGCGCACTGCGGCGCTTGTTACGCCTGACCGTCTATTAGCCCGCCGGGTTGCTGTGCGGCTCGAGGCTTGGGGCATAAGGGTTGATGATTCTGGCGGGCGTCCTTTGGCCAAAACCATGCCGGGTGCTTTTTTTGACCAAATTATTGAAACCCAAACCCGCAATTTTGAACCCAGCTTTTTAATTGCCTTGTTAAAACACCCGCTCACACGGTTGCAATTTGAACGCGGTGATGTGCGCTTGGCAGCCAGAGCCTTAGAGATTATTGCTTTACGCCGCCCGTGGCTCTCAGGTGGTTTGGAAGGGCTGGAGAAAACCTTCCATCAAGTTAAACAAGAGTTGGAAGAGGAAAAACGAATTCACCCTGCCATCACTCGTTTAAGCGAAGAAGAATGGTTTTTAGCCCAGACATTGTTAGAGCGTTTAAAAGAAGCTTTTGCTCCTTTAACAGCTTGTTTTTCAAGTCTAAAAGAGAAATCCTTAAAAGATTTAATAGAAGCTCATATCCAAACAGCGGAACATTTGAACGCCAGCCATGAGCAAGATAGTTCCATGCTTTGGCAAGGAGCTGCTGGTGAGCAAT
>JANQQH010000489.1 GCA_028285025.1 Hyphomicrobiaceae bacterium
GCGTCATAATTGGTGCCATCAAATTGAACCAAATGCGCATCACCATCGCCGCCAGATAATTGAACAACACATAGGCGATCGCGCAAAGGGTTCAACCCCATAGTTTCGCTATCAATTGCAACCGCACTTTCAAAGTTAATCTCTTTGGGCAAATCGTTTTGATGAACGGTAATGGCCATAAATGTATCTCTTATGATTTGTGTTATGTTTTTATATCTCACTTAGCCGGGATTATCCAGAAATAGCAAGCATGTAAATGCAACCATAAACGCTTAAATTAAATCGGTCTTATAGATTAAATGGTTCAAGAGAGCCTCAAAACACTTCACAAATCAGCAAACACATTTTACCCTGCCTTTATCAGGCTGAAAGCAAGCCTAAAAAGCTAAGGCTAAGGAGTGCAAACATGCCAGATAAAGGGCTTGTTACCATTTTTGGTGGTTCAGGATTCATTGGACGACATCTTGTGCAACAGCTTGCCAAGGGCGGATATCGCATTCGCGTCGCTGTGCGTCGCCCCGATTTGGCTGGTTTCTTACAGCCTCTTGGCGGTGTCAGCCAAATTTTATCTGTCTATGCCAATTTACGAGATGAACAATCGATTAAAGAGGCTGTGAAAGACGCCTCCTTTGTTGTGAATTTAGTCGGTATTTTAGCCCCCTCTGGTCAGCAAAGATTTAATGCTTTGCATGTACAAGGCGCGCGCTTGGTCGCCATTGCTGCCAGGGAAGCTGGTGTCAAACAACTGGTTCAGGTTTCCGCTTTGGGAGCTGATGCCAACAGCCGTTCCACCTATGCGCGCACCAAAGCCCATGGGGAAGATGCGGTACTTAATATGGAACCGAACGCTGTTATTTTGCGTCCCTCTGTGGTGTTTGGACCAGAGGATGAGTTTTTCAATCGCTTTGCCGGTTTGATGTCTTTAGCACCTATTATACCCGTTTTTGCAGGCAAAACGAAATTTCAACCGATTTATGTCGGGGACGTTGCCAAGGCCATTGCTGCCAGTTTGGAAGGTGGCGCACGCCAAGGGGCAATTTATGAATTAGGCGGGCCACACACCGTGACCATGAAAGAGATCCATAATCAAATTAAACAAATGACCGGATTAAATCCAACTCTGTTACCTTTGCCACTTTGGGTTGCCCGGATTATCGCTCTGTGTACTAGCATCTTACCTAACCAGCCAATTACGCTTGATCAAATCAGATTGTTAAAAAAAGACAATATTGTAAGCCCTGAAGCCATTGAGGAAAGGAGGGCTTTTGCCGATCTCTGCGCAGGCCCACCACGGTCCATTCAAGTGATTGTTCCAGATTATATTGACAGGTTTGAAACCCGAAAGCATGCGTTTTCTAATTCTCAGCGTTAGGTAAAGGGCTGATAAAAAACTTGTAATTTTCTTATTTTCAGGTCATTGTTTAGACCATCCGAGGGGTGCTGTTGAAGCTGAGAGAGCATTCAAAAATATGAATGCTAAACCCTTGAAACCTGATCCGGGTTATGCCGGCGTAGGGACGGAGTTTTTTTATCGCTGATGGTTGTTGCTTTATTGTAGATAGTTTAAGTGCTTTTAAGCTTTTAAATCATTTTAATAAACCAACAAAACACCTTATCTGTAAGCTTAAAGTTAAACCGTTGGTTATTTTTAAACTCTTCTCCCTTCTTTGTGATATGACGCGATAGCGTTTCACCCAAAAGTGGCCACCGGTTTTGGGATCAATGAAACGCTTCAGGAAAAAGAGCGTTTCACCCAAAAGTGGCCACCGGTTTTGGGGATTGCGCGGATGTTGGTGGGCATGCTAAAGCGCAACTAAGAAAGCGCGGATGTTGGTGGGCATGCTAAAGCGTAA
>JANQQH010000493.1 GCA_028285025.1 Hyphomicrobiaceae bacterium
TATGGCTATCACGCGATGAACCGGAATTATCCAGCACATAATCGAGTTTTTGCCGCAAAACCGGAATGGTCGCCACGCGGCTGGCATAAGCTGACGAGGTAAACAAACCAACAATTCGCAATTCACCGGCCAAGTCCCCATCCTCATTGTAAAGCTTAACCCCGATATAATCCATGTAAGCACGCCGGTGGATATCAGATTTAATATTAGCTTTGGTAATGATGATCGGATCATTAGAAAAGAAAAACTTGCGCACCTCCGGCGTCATATGGGCCAGTTCAGTGCCCCGGCGCAATACTTTTAAATGAGGGTCACGCAGGATCCCAAGGCCCGTTCCCTTCTTGGGCGCTAATTTTGACTTGGCCCCAGTGCCTTGCAACTCATACTCACGCATGCCCAAAAAGGTAAAATTATTATCCAATGCCCAGCGCAAAAATTGAATGGATTCAGAAAGCCGATCAACCGGCACCCGCGGCATCTCGGTTGAAAGGCAAGTGGCAGCGTTCGTCAACCGATTGCGCATTGACAACCAATCATGAACCACTGTTTGCACCCGGTCCATCAAATTAAGCAAAATACCGCGCAACTCTTCCTGCATATCGCTGGTTAATTCTTCCACATGAACGCTGATAAAGCTCTCAGTTGCTACCCCATCACGCCCTTGTGCCATAGCACCTGCAACTTCAAGCAATTGACCCTTATGATCACGCCTTACAGTCAAAACAGGGTGAAGCACCAAATGAATTTTAAGGTTACGCGCTTGTAATTCTGCCAGCAATGAATCGAGCAAAAATGGCACATCATCATTAAGCATCTCAATAACTGAAAAAGAGCCATAGCTAGATTTAACACACACATCTGCACACGGCGTATAAATCATTAATTTGGACTGACCAGATTTTCTGTTTTGAACCAAATCAAAAGAATGCTCAATCAATTGAGAGAAAACATCGCTTTTCGATTGATCAAAATCGTGCCACTTAACCGCGCCCAGCACATCACATGTAAACTGGTTTAAGGATTTCACCATTTGCCTTTTAACGGATATGCAAGATGCAATTGCTGTTATCGGATCAAGTTCTAAATATGTATTGGTCGACATAACCCCTGCCTGCTTTCAAAAAATCAGCCCCAGAACAAGCCCAGCAATGGTTATGAAAGACAAGCGATCAACGCGCGACAAAACCAACCTGCCCCACCCAAGGAGGGCACCAAAAAACCCCATGCCGAAAGACCCCAGATAGCACGGGCGATTCAATTTGCTAAAGTTTAGGAAGAAAAAGGTGAATAAATTCTAAAGTTTAAGCTCAACCCGCACAACATCAGGGCTCAAAAGCAAATAAAATCAAGCTTCTAAAAAATAAAAAGCACACTTTACTCAATAATAATCAGATGATTAGCCAGCTCATTTTCATCCCTTATCCCAGGTGGAAAATGAGTATGCAATATATCGCCAACAGCGGTAATAACCTTCACGAACCCATTTTTGGGCCGCCGTTTTTTTATTTCTATCACCAGGTCACTAACAAGCACCTGCCACTGTTCTTGCGGCACTTTTTCATAAATGGCTTGATCAGCAATAATTTCAGCATAACGCTCGATCACTGAGACAAAAATCATCACCCCTGTACGCCCCGCAGTCGTATGCATTTCTTGAGCGGCAAATTGCTCCAATGCATGGGCACGAGCCCATTTCTTTTTCAAAGAGCCAGGAACAATCCAATACCGGATAGGGCGTTGCGACAATAAAAAAGCGAGACCAACAAACACAATCAGTTGGCAAAAATAAATCTTATCGGCAGACCAAACCACCAACCGCCCTTGCGTTAAACCAGGCAGATAAAGCAAAATCACAGGCACCAACAAAGCAATAAAGGCCGCCAAAAACAAGGGCAGCAACCGATAGCTTCCCGATTGTGCGGCCAAAACCGCCACAATCTCACCGCTTGTCCGCTCTTCTTGAAGTGTAATAGCCACTTCAATTTCTTTTGCTTGCGCATCAGACAATAAAATCATATCCACTCTCCCAAAAAAACGCACAAAGCTCACTCACCAACGACCAGATGCCCCGCCCCCGCCAAAGCTGCCGCCCCCACCAGAAAAGCCGCCCCCCAAACCACCTGAGGGGCGAGAAAAACCGCCAGGCCCATGCCAATGA
>JANQQH010000499.1 GCA_028285025.1 Hyphomicrobiaceae bacterium
CGCGGCCAACGCCACCCACTCTGGTTAGCACAATACCGGTGATACTGATGCGTTCATCAAAGCTTTTGGCAACATTAACGGCATCTTGGCCTGTTAGGCTGTCTGCCACCAATAGTGATTCGTGCGGGTTGGTGATGTCGCGGATAGTCTCTGTTTCGGCCATCAGCTCATCATCAATGTGCAAGCGGCCAGCGGTATCCAGCATCAGCACATCATAACCGCCGCGCTTGGCTTCATCTAAGGCGCGTTTGGCAATCTGCGTTGGGTTTTGGCCTTCAATAATTTCAAGCGTTGCCACATTGACTTGTTCACCCAGCACGCGCAATTGCTCTTGGGCCGCTGGGCGGCGTGTGTCTAGCGAGGCCATCAAGACCTTTTTGTTCTCACGTTCGGTTAAGCGCTTGGCAATCTTACCCGTGGTGGTGGTTTTACCAGAACCTTGCAGGCCGACCATCATAATCGGCACAGGCGCGGTTGCCTTCAAGTCAATCGGGTCAGCCTCAGAGCCCAGCATGTTGACCAATTCATCATGAACGATTTTGATCACTTGTTGGCCGGGTTTCACTGACTTTAAAATCTCAGCGCCAATGGCTTTTTGCGTGACCTTGTCAATAAACTCTTTGGTGACCTCAAGCGCGACATCGGCCTCCAACAAAGCCCGGCGCACTTCGCGCATCGCGGTTTTCACATCGCTTTCGGCAAGCGCACCCCGGCCAGTGATTTTGTCAAAGGTAGACGATAATCTTTCGCTTAATGACTCGAACATAGGTCTTTCTCTTTTTGTCTCACGGGCTATTCCGCCGCTTTAGGCGGCGGGCCCTCCGACAGGCGGCGCTTGCGCCGGGCGCCGCTGTCGCGGGACGCCATGTCGCCTAGCCCACTATTGGCTAGGCTCCTTCTTTCGTAATTCTCGTTTAGTTAGACCAACGAAAAACGCTTTTTTAATTGCGCTTTAGATTGCCCAATACCAACCGCGCCCGTGGGCGAATTTCGCTGACGGACGGGGACCCCTTATCTCCCGATGCCCTTTTGACACCATGTATAAGTAGGCGGCTGGTTTTAGCCTTGATCTGAATTTGGAGGAGAAAATGGGGGAAAAGGGGGAGAATGTCAAGGAAAACCATCGAAATCAGGGTGTGAGATGGTTTTCCTGTTCACTTATT
>JANQQH010000514.1 GCA_028285025.1 Hyphomicrobiaceae bacterium
CCGGCTAAGCCCCGTGACCGCGCCGTTAAAATAGATTTTGTAATCTTGGGTCTGATTTTCCACCCCCCCCTTTTGCATCCAAAAGGCAAAATTGATGGCTGCCACAATCAGGGCAATGACAAAACTACCAATCAGAAGGTGATTTGCTCTGGTTTCCATTGCGAGTATCCTTTAACAAGCTCGTTTTTCAAATCAACCCTTTAAACAAAGGGTTATTAGGCGCCCCTTACCCCTTTTGTGCCGCCCGCGCACGCTCACCACAAAAATAAGACTTAGTCCAAGGATGACCTGGATCTTTTTGCAACTGAGCCGGCGCGCCAGTGCGCACAATATGCTGATCTGCCAACACAGCCACCCGATCACAAACAGCAAAAATACTATCCAAATCATGTGTTACCATAAAAACGGTCAAGCCCAAAGTGGCTTGCAAATCTCTGATCAGCATATCAAAGTCATGCGCCCCAATAGGATCAAGCCCAGCTGTTGGTTCATCTAAGAATACAATTTTAGGATCGAGCGCCAAAGCACGCGCCAAACCAGCCCGTTTGCGCATACCGCCTGACAACTCGGCTGGATACTTATGCGCCGCATCAACTGGTAGACCCACAAGGGCCAGTTTTAAATAGGCCAACTCATCCATAATATTGTTTGGCAACGAAATATGCTCACGCATCGGTACCTGAATATTTTGCAAAACGGTTAAAGCTGAAAACAAAGCCCCGTCCTGAAAAAGAATACCAGAACGCGCTTCCAGGTGGCGATGTTCACGCCGGCTCATCCGCGCCGTATCTTGACCGAAAAACTTAATCACCCCGCCAGCAATTGGCTCCAACCCATTTAAACAGCGCAACAACACAGATTTACCGCCGCCCGATTGGCCAACAATACCCAGCACTTCACCGGCATACACATCCAAGTTCAAATCGTCAAAAATCACTTGCGCGCCAAATTGCTTGCGCAAATGGCGCACTTCAATCAAACATTCTTCATGGGCGTTTTCCAAAGCAACCATTTTAAATTCCCATCGCCGTTAAGCCCATGGCAAACATAGCATCCAATATGATCACCAAAAAAATCGATTTAACCACCGAGGCCCGCACATGTGAACCAAGCGATTCAGCACTGCCGCGCACCCTCATGCCTTCAAGGGTACCAACAATCCCAATAATCACGGCCACAAACGGGGTCTTAATCAGCCCCACATAAAAATGACGAATATCAACACCGCTGTTCAGTTGCTCAAGAAAGGACTGAAAATCAATGTCAAGCATTTGGTAAGCAATCATCGCGCCGCCTGCCAAACACATAAGTC
>JANQQH010000521.1 GCA_028285025.1 Hyphomicrobiaceae bacterium
AGCCTTTTTAAAAAGCCCCCAATTCCTCGCTTATCTTTTGCTGACCCTTACCTGTTTATTTTGGGCGGGGAATTTTGTTATGGGGCGCGGGGTGAGTGACAGTGTGCCACCGATTGCTTTAAGCTTTTGGCGCTGGTTGTTGGCGGCCCTCATCATTTTGCCCTTTGCCTGGGGGCACTTAAAAAAAGATTGGCCGGCCATCAAACCTCGTTTGGGTTACTTCTTTTTTATGGGTCTTTTGGGTGGGGCCAGCTTCAATGCCTTGACCTACCTTGCCCTTCACACCACAACAGCCACCAATGCGCTGGTGCTCAATGCCGCAAACGCTCTGTTCATCGTGTTGGCCAATTATGCGATGCATAAAATGCAACCAACCAAAAGCCAACTTTTGGCCATCGCCATTGCTATCATTGGCATGTTGTTCATTGTATCACGAGGCCAACTTGAGCAATTAAGCGCTTTGCGTTTCCAAATAGGAGATTTGCTGGTTATTGCCTCTATGATTGGCTGGGCGCTATATACAGCTTTTTTATTGAACAAACCCCAGACCCATGCTTTGAGTTTTGCGAGCCTGACATTTATTGCTTCGGCTCTCATTTTATTGCCCCTCATGTTGTTTGAACATAACCTTGGGTACACCATTGCCTTTGATCAAACAACCGTGCTGGCGATTTTGTATGCGGCGATTTTTCCAGGGATTCTGGCTTATATTTTTTATAATAAAGCGGTCAGTATTATTGGTGGCAATAGAGCTGGTATAGTTATTTACTTAATGCCGATTTTTGGCTCGATCTTGAGCTTTATGTTTTTAAATGAAACGCCCCAACTGTTTCATTTTATAGGCTTTGCCTTAATCATCGGCGGTGTGATGTTGTCAGCCAGTAAAAAGTCTTGAGCTTAAACAATCGATACACGCCATTTTAAAAAAATGACGTGTATCGATCTTTATCATTTCTAATTACAGATTAGACTTGACTTAACGTAATGTGATTTTTTTGTCTTTCGGCCAAACCAACTGATAGCCGAAATCGATGGTCACCGGCTTGTTAGGCTGGGCCACCAAATCCCAGGCCATCACGCCTTTTTTGTCCTTAACGTTTGTCCGACTAGGTTTTGGGTTGGCATTTAACAAAGAAATCTGAAGACTTTCTTGGTTAGCATAAGGCATCTGATCAAGAATGGTCACAGGCATTGCGGTTTTATGTCCATTGGTGAGCGTGATTTTATAGCGGTGCACATCACTGTTTGAGGTGCTAATTAAACCTGTTTCGCCTTTCACCCGGTCAAGTCGCACCCATTTCACATTCACTTTGGGGTCGACACCAAAACCAATCTCTACTTTTTGTCCCGGTTCTACTGCTTTTAGATGAGAGCGACCAATATAGACCCCATCGCGGAATAAAGACATTTGCCCGGCCAAAATGGCTGCTTGCGTGGTGTTGGCAAAAGACCCATGCAAATAGGCGCGTCGTTCTTTTTTAGGCACAGCAAATAAAGTTACTTTCGGGGCAACGCTCATCTGATCTAAAAATACTTTTTTGCGCTCGCCGTCACGCTTCACAGTTGTTGGTTCAATAACTTTAAACGTCATTTGATAAGCGCCAAAAGAAACTTGGGCGCGGCGCGGGCGTGCTGGTGCTTCCATTGCCATGGTTTTTACTAGCCTGCCACTCTTTTTCTTTAACGAACGAGAGCCTTGGAAACGTGCTTTATCGCTTTGCTCTTCAATTGAGCTCAAAAGACCTCCTTGAGGAAGGGGTTTGGGATCAGGCCGAAAGTCAACAAATAAAGGGGAGAGCCCTGGGGCTTGGGTGCGCCCAGTTGGGTTGGTTGTTGAAAGCGTTAAAACGACATTGTCCCAATCTTCACTGGTGGTTTGAAAAACACTGGCACGGCGCACCAGGTCTAGCTTGGCTTTTTTGCCCGCATTGGTATTCAGCCTTGCTTCATATAAGGGGCGCCATCCAGCCCCTGAGATTTGGTAGTGCACTTTAAACCGGGCTTTGCCTTGATTTGCAGCGGTTAAATTCACCACAAGGCGCGTTACTTGTTTTTTGCCCTTTGGCTGTTCAGTCAACCGTTGGCGGACATTGTTGATCTCTTTTTCGATTGCGCGTAGTTTTACACTGGCTTGCAAAATCTTGTTTTGTGCCTCAATAAACTTTTCACCCATCATGGTATAAAGATTGGCATATTGGCCTGTTACATCTTGCAAACCAGCATCTCGCCCATCCCCCATTTGCCGGGACGGTATCATGGTCATTTCATTAAGGAGCTTTTTTTGTAATTCAGCCGCTTCAACCTCAGCTTTGACCGCTTGCTTTTGATCGCGCAGCTGATCTAGCTGGGTTTGCAATTGGTCTAACAATGCTTTGTTGGATTGCTGATTTAGTGGAATGGTGACGACCTTGTGGTCAATGGTGCCGACCTCTAGAGCCTCGGGCCCCGCGCCTTCAACCCGTAAAGAACGGGTTTGCAAGTTAGCAGGTAAATCATTCAAAATGACCTCATGCGAGCCTACAGGGATATCAACTGAAAATTCTCTGGTGATTTGTGCCCCAGAGGGAAATACTGTCACCGCTGTGATGGTAGATTGGCCCTTTATTTCAGCCGCTTGTAAAAGCGCCGGTTGGCCCATCAAGCCTAAAATCAGTCCAAATTGTAACAATCCTAAATATCGCATGTGATCTTTCCCTTATCTTTTCATAAACACCGTTGCTTTATGAACCCTGTTTATTAACGGTGAACCAAATCATCTGTATTGCTTGGCCAGAGCATGACATTTTTATTGAATTCAAGTCATGGTCTATCTGTGTTTGTGTGCGTGTCTTTTTTCACAAAACCAGAATTCATTTTTGTGCGGCGTGCGCGTAAACTATCAAACAAAAAAAAGGCCCCGATGGGGCCTTTTAATTAACTTCTTGTAATGTCAGACATTAAAATGAAAGTCGTTTGGCGTCCACAACATGATCAAGGCCGCGCGTCTTTTCAAGCACGTCTTCGCTTACCTTTTGATCAACACCGATTAAGGCAAGCGCCTTGCCTGCTTCCTGGTCGCGGCCAAGATTAAAGTGCGCAATGTTTACACCGGCTTGACCAAGCACTGTGCCAAGGGCCCCAATAAAGCCTGGTTTATCTGAGTTTTCAACATATAGCATATTGTCATCTAATGCCGCTTCCATATTGATCCCGCGCACCTGAATGATCCGCGGCTTGCCGTCAGAAAATACGGTACCTGCAACAGAGCGTTCTTGGCGCTCAGTTTTCACGGTTAAGCGCATATATTGGCCATAAGCCCCTTCACTGCTGCGACGGGTTTCTTCAACTTGAATGCCGCGCTCTTGGGCGATCACAGACGCGCTTACCATATTTACATCTGCCAATTGTGGGCGCAGAACGCCGCACACGGCTGCTGCTGTTAAGGTCTTGGTGTTCAAGTCCCCAATATCGCCTACAAACTCAACACGAATTTCTTGCAAACCGGTTTCGATTAACTGGCCGGCAAATAGCCCCAATTGTTCTGCCAATTGGGCGTAGGGGCGCAGTTTTGGTGCTTCTTCTGCAGAGACAGAAGGAAAGTTAATCGCGTTCGTAATCGCGCCGGTGAGCAAATAATCAGACATTTGCTCGGCCACTTGCACGGCCACATTGACTTGTGCTTCATCGGTAGAGGCGCCAAGGTGAGGGGTACAAATCATGTTTGGAGCGTTAAATAACACATTTTCTTTGGCTGGCTCTTCAGAATAAACATCAAAGGCGGCGCCGGCGACTTTGCCGCTCTTCAGGGCATCGCTTAGCGCTTGTTCATCAACCAGACCACCACGGGCACAATTTACAATGCGCACACCATCTTTCATTTTGGCAATCGCATCGCCATCAATGATGTTGCGGGTTTTATCTGTTAGCGGTGTGTGCAGGGTGATAAAGTCAGCCCGGCCAAACAGCTCCTCAAGTTCTACCTTTTCAACCCCAATCTCAATAGCCCGCTCGGCGGTTAAGAACGGATCAAAGGCGATCACTTTCATCTTCAAGCCAATGCCGCGGCTAGCAGCGATGGAGCCAATGTTGCCACAACCAATAACGCCTAGGGTTTTGCCTGTCACTTCAACGCCCATAAATTTGGATTTTTCCCATTTGCCTTCATGGGTTGAGGCGTTGGCTTCAGGAATTTTGCGGGCCAGAGCCATCATCATGGCAATGGCATGTTCAGCTGTGGTGATAGAATTGCCAAACGGTGTGTTCATCACGATCACACCCTTAGCAGTGGCTGCTTTAATGTCAACATTGTCAACACCAATACCGGCCCGACCAATCACTTTTAAATTTTTGGCCGCTGCGATCAGCTTTTCAGATGGTTTGGTGGCAGAACGGATGGCCAAACCATCATAATCGCCAATAATCTCCATCAGCTCTTCTTTTTCAAGGCCTACTTTGACATCAACTTCAATGCCGCGCTCTTCAAAAATTTGTTTGGCGAGCGGGCTTAATTTATCAGAAATAAGGACACGTGGTGCCATGGATCTCTCCTTCAATCGCCTTTATTTAAAGGCTTAAAAATCTCAATTTGAATTTTAAGAATGAATTACCAGCTTTATGCAAGTTCTGCTTTTGCCGAAGCAAACGCCCAGTCCAGCCAAGGGGTTAAGGCTTGCAAATCACTTGCCTCAACTGTGCTGCCGGCCCAAATGCGAAGACCGGCTGGGGCATCGCGGTATGATCCGATATCAAGGGCAACACCTTCTTCATCCAGCAGTTTCACAATTCGTTTGGCAAAGGCTGCTTGGGCCTCTGGTTCCAGTGCCACAATGTCTGCATCAACAATTTTCAAACAAACAGATGTGTTGGATGCAATCTCAGGGCGAACTGCCAAATTTGCCACCCAGTCTGTGCGCCCCATCC
>JANQQH010000522.1 GCA_028285025.1 Hyphomicrobiaceae bacterium
ATGTATCAATCATAACTCGCTTTGAGTCAGCAAGTGCGGCTTGGCGAGTTTTCGGAGTAACAACAGGGGCAATAACATCAGGCGATTGCGGTTGCTTGAGCTTGCCTGCCTCTGGAGCAAAAGGCGTGCCCTTTTGCTTTTCTTTCTTTAGCTGCGCTTCTTGAAGCTGACGTTGGCGCTGGGCTTCTTGTTTCGGCGCAACAAACACAAAGTGCCAAACCAAAAACACCAATACAGAAAGCGCTAAGGCAACGAAAAAGTTCTTATTATTTTCATCCATGGAAAAGTCAAAAGTCCTAAATTAACTAAGGCAGTTTCGTGGGTGCCCTTATGATTTTGAAAGATGCTTGCTGGTTGATATAATCCGTCTATGCACTTTTTGAAAGCTTTCTTGTAAATCTTTTCGCAAAATTTCAAAGCCAAGTGTCTCTAAAGTTGGCCGGCCAATGATGACATAATCAACACCCGTTTTGGCATGCTCTGGAGCAAATTGCTCCAAAAGGGCCCGTAAACGTCGCCTCATGCGGTTGCGCAAAACCGAAACGGGGCCGCGTTTTTCCCCTTTTTCACCAGATTCTGCGCGTTTTTGCGCCAAATAACGCCGCACAGTATGATTTGAAACAGTGATACCAAAACGAGGGAGCTCAAGGGGCTGATCAGCTTGTTCTTGTTCAATGGCTTGCAATAAAAACCCCTTTGTACCCCAAGCAACCCCGGACTTAACCCGCAAAAAATCTGATCTTTGGGTTAGCATTTGCAAACGCATGGGCAACTCTAATCCCTATTTCAAAAAAGCGCGCCTTAGAAAAGGCGCGCTAAAAATTTTCAAAAGGGGCCAAATTCTCACTTAAAACAAGGCCATGTAAAAGATCTCGTATCACTTAAAATTGAAGTTTCATGCGAAACATTCAATTATTTAAGCACTTAATCGTTTACGCCCACGAGACCGCCGATTGGCAAGAACCTGACGTCCACCTTTGGTTGCCTTGCGGGCCCGAAACCCGTGTCGCCGTTTGCGCACCAAACGACTTGGTTGATATGTACGTTTCACGAAACCGTCTCCATTTAAACAGAAAAAAACAGCGCCTCTACACTCTAATTCAAGCAAAAGCTTCAAAAAAGAGCACAAAGTCAGCTTATCACCGCACCAAAAAGCTGCGTAAAATATTAAAAAGAGGCATATAGCCAACAGATCGCGGCAATGTCAATGCAAATCATTTATTTACTATAAAATTAATAGGTCCTGAGCCTAAAACCAAGCAACCCATCAAATTCTCTCACAGATGTTTGAATAGATATGACCACATGGCCTGAGGCGATTGTGCTAAATCAAGCTCAACACAATTAAAACACGAAGATTTTTAAGGAAATCCTTCATGCAAAACCATAGAAACACTAAGGCATTTTATATATTTGGCCTCACCATGGGCTTGTTTTTAATGGCCGCCACGTCCCTGTCAGCGGCCAGCTTGAAAGACCAATTTGCCAAATCAGCCCCTCAATCAACGCAAAAGGTTGACCACAGTAATTTTAGCCAGATTTTGGGCAAACATATTGTTAAAGATAAAACGGGCTTAAACCGGGTGAATTACCAAGCCTTAAAAAGCCAGCAAACCAAACTAAAAGCCTATATTTCTCAGCTAGAGACAGTAAAGGTCACAAACCTTGGCAAAGAGGAGCAATTTGCCTTTTGGGCCAACCTTTATAATGCTGTAACGTTAAATGTTGTATTAGACGCTTACCCAGTAAAAACCATCAAAGATATCGACATCTCGCCAGGGATATTCTCAAACGGACCATGGGGTAAAAAACTGGTTACAATTGAGGGCACACAATTAAGCCTAGATGACATAGAGCACGAGATACTAAGACCAATTTTTAAAGACCCCCGCGTGCATTACGCAGTTAATTGCGCCTCCATTGGTTGCCCTAATTTGCAAAACAAAGCCTTTACCGGGTCTAAGTTAAACGCCCAGCTCGACCAGGCGGCTCGCGACTATGTCAACTCAAACCGCGGCGTGGTGGTTCAAAACGGTCGTGTATCGGCCTCCAAGATTTACTCATGGTTTAAAAAAGACTTTGGCCCCAACCAAACCACCCTTTTGGCTCACCTTAAAAAATACGCCAAAGGGCCATTGAAAAACCAACTCACACAAACCAAAACCATAAACCGTTATTTTTACGACTGGACATTGAATGACACAGCCAAATAAAATGGTAACCACAACCAATCAAATGACAACGAACATGGCCCAAGAACAAACATCCCGATTAAAGCAGTATGCGCCCCTCCTTATTATTGTTGGGCTAATGGCTTTTGCCTTTTCCCAAGGCTGGCACAAATACCTCACCTTAAAAGAGTTGGCGTTAAACCTAGAAACACTGCAAACCTTTCTCGCGCAAAATTACCTTAGCGCCATTCTAGCCTACATCGGCATTTATATTGTTGTCACAGCTCTGTCCATTCCAGGCGGCGCGGCCATTACCATTGCTGGTGGTTTATTATTTGGTTGGTTTGTTGGCACGCTTTCCACAGTTATTGGCGCCACCATTGGGGCCACACTGATATTCTTGGCAGCCAAAACATCTCTGGGTGAGCTGTTAAAAGCCAAAGCAGGCCCCTGGCTTAAACAATTAGAACAAGGCTTTGAAGAAAACGCGACAAGTTACATGTTCTTCTTAAGGCTCGTGCCCGCCTTTCCCTTTTGGTTGGTCAATTTAGCACCGGCCTTTTTAGGGGTAAAACTGTCAACCTACATGTTCACCACATTTTTTGGCATCATTCCCGGCACATTGGCCTTTTCCTACATTGGCCAAGGGCTTGAAAGTGTGATTTCAGCACAAAAACAAAGTTATGAAAATTGCGTGGCCCAAAAAGGAGCAGATGGCGGCTGCGTGTTTGGCCTTGACGCCTCGTCTTTAATAACACCTCATCTAATTATTGCTTTGGTGTTGCTGAGTTTGGTTGCGCTTATACCTGTGATTATCAAACGATTGAAAACACGCAATCAAGAGTTATAAAGTTAATACAAAAGAGCCGTCGGGGCTTAGCCCCGCACCATCGCAGGGCGGCAGCTTAAGCGCGGTTGCTGGTGGGCATCCAAAGCGCAACTAAAGAAGCCATCGCCCGTGAGATAAAAGAAGGAAAATACCATGTCTCACCACTTAACTCCAGATTTATGCGTGATTGGGGCCGGCTCTGGCGGCTTATCTGTTGCCGCCGCTGCCGCGCAGCTTGGCGTTGACGTTGTGCTTATCGAGCGCGACAAAATGGGCGGAGACTGTTTAAACACCGGCTGTGTTCCATCAAAAGCAATGC
>JANQQH010000529.1 GCA_028285025.1 Hyphomicrobiaceae bacterium
GCTAGCATGACCAGATCATCTGAGGTGACCACATAACGGGCAGGGCGCAGGCCGTTACGGTCTAGGGTGGCGCCTATGCGCTGGCCATCAGTAAAGGCAACAGCGGCGGGGCCATCCCATGGTTCCATGACGGCGGCATGGTATTCATAAAAAGCGCGGCGCTCTTCATCCATCAGCGGATTGCCGGCCCAGGCTTCTGGGATCAGCAGCATCATGGCGTGGGCCAGGTCATAACCGCCGCGAATGAGCAGTTCTAGCGCGTTATCAAAACAGGCACTGTCAGATTGGCCTTCAGGAATAAGGGGCCAGATTTTATCCAGATCATCGCCGATGATGTCTGATTTCATGGTGGCTTGGCGGGCTGCCATCCAGTTTACATTGCCGCGCACCGTGTTGATTTCACCGTTATGGCAAATCATGCGGAAGGGTTGGGCCAAAGACCATGTTGGGAACGTGTTGGTTGAAAACCTTTGGTGGACTAACGCCAGGGCGGAGACCATGCGCTCATCTGTTAAATCTTTAAAGTAGGGGCCCAATTGGTCCGATAACAGCAAGCCTTTATAAAGAACCGTGCGCGCAGACATAGACGGGATGTAGAAAAATTCATGCCCGTTTGGTTGTTCGTTATTCACGCGCAGTTCAATGCAGCGACGAATGACAAACAGTTTGAGTTCAAAATCATCAACGGAGGCCAGATCATCTGATTTACCGATGAAAACTTGGGCGTGATAGGGCTCAGATGGTTTAACTGAATAGCCAAGGTCTGAACTATCAACCGGCACATGGCGCCAACCAAGGAGCTGCTGGCCATGGTTTTTAATTTCTTCTTCTATAATTGTTTTGATGGCGCCGCGCTCCGCTTCTTCTTTTGGCAAGAAGATGGGGGCGACACAATATGAGCCCAGCTCTGGCAATGTGATTGAATTTTCTTGGGCCACAGCGCGCATGAATGTGTCAGGGGTTTGAATGAGGATGCCGCACCCGTCGCCTGCTTTCGGGTCCGCACCAACAGCGCCGCGATGCTCCAGATTTTTTAGTATTTCCAATCCTTTAGCAACAATGTCATGGCTTTTGACATTTTTCATATTGGCAACAAAGCCAATGCCACAAGCGTCATGCTCGTGATCAGGATGGTATAGTCCAACAGGTGCAGGTTTACCGCTCACTTTTGTTGATGAGGGAGACTGTGCTGATGTGGTTTTATTCTGTCTGATCACGTTATGGCCCAATTGTTTCATTCCAAAATCATGCATAATTGTATCTATTAAAAATCTTCATTTTGCGCTTTGTGGTATCCATGTTTTTGCTCTCACATTTTGGCTTTCACAAGCGCAAGCCACCTCATATCAGATATGGCTTGAAAAATTCAAACCAACATTGATTGAGTGATGGCCGTTCATTTTTGACAGTTCTTAGTTTTAAGGCTCAAAACAGCAGCGCCAGAAAACTTGAAGAACAAAATGTGCCACTTAAAAATTGCAATCAAATTTCAAGTAACATCTGTTAGGTAAAAACGCAGATTTTATTATTATAGGCTTAATTGATAATAATGCCTGCATATTATTATGACTGCTTATACCACCATTAAACTTGGTGTTAAATGCTGAATGCGTTTCCTAAATTCTAAATCCTCCACGACAAAGGACAGCATAGCTGACCTAATTTGTACCGTAAAATGCCAGATTTTACCGCCAGTGACAAGTTTACATGTGAAACTTTTGTTATATTGCGTCAAAATATCTAAAAAAAACTCTTAAATTGGTTATCGGTGGATAGGAGGTGTTTTTCCTTTTGACCTCATTTGTAATATTGGTTTTATTATTAATATCATAAGCTTATGAAAGTCAGATCTAGTTAGAAGGAAAGGTGTTAAGCGGTGTGGACACTAAAACGAGGAAATTTTGATGGCCCAAGATAAGAAAAAAGCTCTTTATGGGGGTTGGCAGGCGCAAATAACGTCGGACATGATGATTCAAGGTTCATATCGCTTTGGAACTGTCAAAACATGTCAGGATAGGGTGTATTGGTGTGAAGTGCGCGCAGATGAGGGCGGGCGCGGCGTTCTTATGACTTGGAATGAGCAAGATGGTTTTTGCGAGGTTTTGCCAAGTTCTTATAGTGTGCGCTCTCAAGTGCATGAATATGGTGGTGGTGAGTTTTGTGTCGGCGGTGGGGCGGTGTTCTTTGTGAATGCGTTGGACCAGCAAATTTACCGGTGTTTGCCCTCCCAAACGCCTGAGAAAATCACCAGCGCTTCAGACTTCCGTTTTGCCGATCTTGAATATAATGCGGATAAAAACCGCTTGATTGCAGTGGCGGAGCGGCATTTGCCTCAAACGCAAGATGGGGCTCATGCTTTGCCAGATAATATGTTGGTTTATATTGGCTTGGAGGCGGATGAAAAGGGCGGTGTGAGCATTCTTGATCAATCTCATGATTTTTATGCCAGCCCACGCCTCTCGCCAGATCAAAAAACGCTTTGTTGGTTACAATGGGATTTGCCCAATATGCCCTGGGAAGCGGCCAGTTTGATGGTGAGCCCGGTCAGGCCAATTGATTTTACCCCGCAAAAGCTTAGTGGGGGACATGATCAAGCTTCAGGCGATACGTATTGCGCTTTTGGTCCTGTTTGGGATGAACAGGGTAAGCTTTATTTTGTCAGTGATCAAACGGGTATGGGCCAACTTTATTGTTGGTCTGAAGGGCGTGTTGAGTTGATCAATCACCAAGATGAGCAAGCTGATGGCCTGCGTCCTTTATGGGTGTTTGGCATGGAAAGCTTAGGTATCACAGCTGCAGGACAGGTGATGCTCTGTTCTCAACGTGATGGGCAATTGTTATTGCAACACATCTCAGCAAAAGAAATCAAGCAAGTGGACAGCAAGGCGAAAAGTTTTGAAATGATCCATGCTCTGGGGGATCGCTTGGTTGGCATTGCGACCACAGATAAAGACCCGGCTGGTCTTGCTGTGATGGCACCTGATACGGGTGAGTTGAGCGTTTTGCGGGCCAGTGAGCAGGTCTGTCTTGACGCCCAAGATATTTCTGTTGGCCAGCTCAAGCAGTTTGAGGGACCTTCTGGTCCGGTTTATGGCCTTTATTACCCGCCGGCCAATTCACAAGTTAACGGCCCTGAAGAGGATTTGCCGCCTGTGATTGTTATGGTGCATGGGGGCCCAACAGGCATGGCAGAGCGCGGCTTTAAATTAAAAACGCAATATTGGACCAATCGCGGCTTTGGGGTTTTTGATGTCGATTATTCTGGCAGTTCTGGTTATGGCAAAGCTTATCGGGAGCGCTTAAATGGGCGCTGGGGGCAGTTGGATGTGGATGACATTATTGCTGGCGCGCAGTTTTTAGCTGAGCAAAATTTAGCTGATCCAAATAAATTGATCGTTAAGGGGGGAAGCGCTGGAGGGTATACCGCGTTGATGGCATTGGTGAAAAGTGATGTGTTTAAATGCGCCTCTTGCAGTTATCCGGTGACGGACCTTGGTCAATTGCTGGAAATTACCCATAAATTTGAGCATGGGTATATTTATGGGTTAACTGGTACGACACCTCAAACGGCAAAAGAGCGTTTGC
>JANQQH010000019.1 GCA_028285025.1 Hyphomicrobiaceae bacterium
AATAAGGCACTTAAGCTAGCAAGGACAATCAACCCTATTTTAAGGGCACCGCCCCAGCGCAACCAGCGTTTTGAAAGAAACAGTGCACCGGCCACAACGTTAAGCCCTGCACCGATTAGCGTGACCAAGCCAAGTAGTCCTTGATTATACGTTGGCAGCCCAATATTGGCAAAAGCCTCCAGGCCCATAATTATCCAAGTTAAACCCATTGCCCATTGTAAACAGGGCAATATCAAAGCCGTGCGCGCATGTTGCCGGTCTGGAAAGGCGGCGGGCCGTTTGGCTAAATTCTGGTCCATGGTTTTCAAAGGGCGGCCGAGCACGGTTTGAAACGGGGTTGGGTCATGTTGTTTAAAATGATCCATTTGTTCCAGCGAGGCGGTGCGCATGGGGGTGCGGTTGCCAAACAGGGCAGCAATATCGCCGATGAACAAAAGAGCGCGCATTATAATTCGCGGGATCAGTATGAATTGTGCCGGACAAAAGCCCAGCCATATGCGATAGTTAGCAAGGATTTGGGCTAAAATTGTAACCTGTGGCCCTACTGCATAGACGATACCATCCTTGACCTCTCCTTGCCCTTTTCCCTCAACAAGGTGAACAACCCCCTCTGCCAAATCATCCAAAGCAATGGGTTGGAATTTTTGCGTGCCCGGGCTTGGCACGGGAATGAAAAAGGGCAGACCAGCCAAAGCACGCATGAGCAATGCCCCGCCGTTAGATCCGGCCCCTAGCACCAGACATGGGCGCACTATGGTCCAGTCCAAATCGGTTTGCGTTAAGGCTTGGTCGCCAGCCTGTTTGCTTTTTGCATAGTCGGTGGGAACAGCTTCATCTGTGGTGGTGGCTGAAATATGGACAAGCTTTTTGACCCCGGCTAGTTGCGCGCCCTAAAACAACGCTTTTGCGCCGGTCTCATGGACCTTGTCTGACTTATCGCGCAAGTCAGATTGCAAAATGCCAACACAATTCACCACGCCGTCTATTGGGTCTGTTTGCGCCTGGAACCGTTGCACCCAGGTTTGGGGGTCTAGATCATAATTAAAATCAGCAAAGATCCATTCAATCTCTGGAATAAGCCGGCGGCCAAGATCTAAATCCCTGCCCGCGCCTCTGACCTCGTGTCCGGCCTGCAAAAGCGCTTGTACGACCCCGCGCCCGATGAACCCATAAGCGCCTGTTACCAGAATTTTCATGGGCTTTGCCCCTCACAGCCTACATCTGGGAGAAATGTACGACGCAACTGTTGGTGAAACAAAGAAAAAAGTGCTTCTATCAACCATTGCAAAAATATATTGCCTTTTTGCGTGCGTCTTTGACCAAAACAAGCTAACAATGGGGACCTTTTTTAAATTGAAGACACATAAAGCGACTATGGAAAATCAAGAGAGCCACACAACCGATCAACCGTTGGAAACCAGCTCATCGAATGCATTAGAAACAGGTGGCCATCCACTGTTTCAAAATGCCCCGTCTTCGGTTGAGTTTACAAAGCTGCGCAAACGGTTGATCCGCAAAATGCGTGAAGCGCTTGAGGCTTATTCTATGGTCACACCTGGTTCAAAATGGTTGGTTTGCATCTCAGGGGGCAAGGACAGCTATGGGCTGATCAGCCTGTTGCATGATCTGAAATGGCGTGGGTTGTTACCGGTTGAGCTTGTGGCAATGAATTTGGATCAAAAACAACCTGGGTTTCCAAACAATGTGTTGCCTGAGTTTTTTGAAACCTATGACATTCCCTATCATATTGAGACCCAGGACACCTACTCTATCGTCACCGATAAAGTGCCTCAGAATAAGACCTACTGCTCTTTATGTTCTCGTTTGCGGCGCGGCATTATTTATTCCACGGCCAAGCGTTTGGGGTGTGATACAGTTGTGCTCGGCCATCACCGGGAAGATGCGTTGGAGACTTTTTTGTTAAATTTGTTCTTTGGCGCGAAAATGGCAGCGATGCCGGCAAAATTACTGAATGATGAAAAGGACCTTAATCTCATTCGCCCGCTGATTTATGTGGCAGAACAAGACTTGGAAAAATTTGCCAAACACATGAAGTTTCCGATTATTCCGTGTGATTTATGCGGCAGCCAGGATGGGCTGCAACGCCAACAGATGAAAGCTCTCTTAAAAGAGTGGGAAGATAAGCGCCCTGGCACCAAAGACGTGATGATGAAGGCGTTGGCCGACATCCGCCCGTCTCAATTGCTTGATAAGACGCTGTTTGATTTTAAAGATTTAATTCCTCAATAATCAAGACGTGTAAAGACATAAAATGGGCTTATATTTTATTTTTTTGACGTTTTTTTATAATGCCCCCAGATTTATCGATTTTATTGCCATGTTGCGACTTTGGGCCCCTTGCCCTATTGATTTGGATCCCCTATAGAAGCAGTAAATTTTTTGGATCTTTTATGGGGTTTTTTATGAGCAAAATTAAAGTTGCAAATCCCGTCGTTGAATTAGACGGCGATGAAATGACACGCATTATCTGGCAATTTATCAAAGACAAACTCATTCACCCTTATCTTGATATTGACTTGCATTATTATGATTTGGGTGTTGAAGAGCGCGACCGGACCGACGACCAGATCACCATTGATGCAGCAGAAGCTATAAAGAAGCACGGCGTTGGTGTTAAATGCGCCACCATCACCCCTGATGAACAGCGGGTTGAAGAGTTTAATCTGAAACAAATGTGGCGCTCTCCTAACGGGACGATCAGAAATATTTTGGGCGGAGTTGTGTTTCGTGAACCGATCATTTGTCAAAATGTGCCGCGCCTTGTACCTGGTTGGACATCGCCGATTGTTGTTGGCCGTCATGCTTTTGGTGACCAATACCGGGCCACTGACTTTCTGGTGCCGGGCAAAGGCAAACTGACCATGAAGTTTGAAGGCGAGGATGGACAAGTGATTGAAGAGGAAATTTTTGACTTCCCTTCTAGCGGTGTTGCCATGGGCATGTATAACCTGGATGAAAGTATCCGCGATTTTGCCCGCGCTTGTATGAATTATGGCCTTAACCGCAAATGGCCTGTTTACCTTTCCACCAAGAACACGATCTTAAAAAAATACGATGGGCGGTTTAAAGATCTGTTCCAAGAGGTGTTTGAGGCTGAATTTGCTGATAAGTTTAAAGATGCTGGTATTCTTTATGAGCACCGCTTGATTGATGACATGGTAGCATGTGCGCTGAAATGGTCAGGCAAGTTTATTTGGGCGTGTAAGAACTATGATGGTGATGTGCAGTCTGATACGGTTGCACAAGGCTTTGGCTCACTTGGTCTGATGACCTCTGTGTTGATGACGCCGGATGGCAAAACTGTTGAAGCGGAAGCAGCCCACGGCACGGTGACCCGTCACTATCGCTTACACCAGGAAGGCAAAGAGACATCTACGAACTCTATTGCTTCTATCTTTGCCTGGACACGTGGCTTGGCGCACCGGGCGAAACTGGATGATAATGACGAGTTGGCAAAATTTGCTCTGACACTTGAAAAGGTTTGTGTTGATACGGTTGAATCAGGCGACATGACCAAAGACTTGGCGCTTCTTGTTGGGCCTGATCAGAAATGGCTCTCCACAACTGGGTTCTTGGATAAGATTGACCAAAACTTGCAAGCGGCTATGGGTGCTTAACGATTTTATATTGTTAAATTAAGGGCGGTCTTGGGGGCCGCCCTTTTTGTTTCTGGAACCAGCTATTTTTCTTGATACTCGTTCATCAGGCGCTCAGTTGCGACCTGGCGAATGTGATTATTTAACTTTTTGTTTCTTCGCAATAGATAATCAAAATCGGCGCGATCAAGTTGTAGTAAATGACTGTTAGATAATACGCGCGCCGAGGCGAGATAGCGTCCCTTTGATAGCATGCCGACCTCACCAAAAAAATCTCCGGCTTCCAAAAGGGTTGTTTTTTGGCCGTCATCGATCTCCACTTGCCCCGCGACAATAAAATACATGGCTGTGGCTTCTTCCTCTTTTTCAAAAATCAACACATCTTTTGGAAACCGCTGAGATTGAAGCACTTCCATAATTTCAGCCACTTCTGTTGCCTGCAATTGATTAAAAAGCGGCACCCGGGCCACCATATTCCAATTAATAACAAATTCGCGCCGGTTGATCTCTCTGGCAAAACCGGTTGAGATAATGCCGATGGGCAGAGCAAACATGCCTAGCCCGAACACCATAAACAGTCCGCTCCAAATTTTGCCCAAGGTCGTCACTGGCACCGCATCACCAAAGCCAACGGTTGTTAACGTGGCGAGCGCCCACCACATAGAGCTGGGAATATCCCCAAAGGTCTCTGGTTGAACATCGCCTTCTATGTAATGCATGACGCTGGAGGCCAACAGAATAAGCGCCAGCATAATCATCAGGGCGCCGATAAGGGCCCGGCCTTCATTGTAAAACACTTTGATCAGCACTTGCATGGTGGTGGAATAGCGCAAGATTTTAAAAAACCGGAACAGACGCAATATGCGCAAGGCCCGCAGATCTGCCCCGATCAAAGCGCCTAGATAGAATGGTAGGATTGCGATGAGGTCAATCACTTGCATTGGTTGTAAGGCAAATTTTAACCGTGCATTGAAAGGAGAGAGGGAGCGCAAGGGAATGTGTTCGATACAGGCCCAGATGCGCAGGACATATTCAATGGTAAAAAAGATGATGGAAAAAACTTCAAAATAATAAAGCAAGTTTGCATAATCTTGGGCGATCCAGCCAACTGAGCCAAACACAAAGGCCGCCACATTGAGCAAAATCATGGCAATGATGACAATATCACAAGCCCGGCTTGGCAAATCATCACTGACCCCGGCTTCCAAGATCTGGTGCACCCGATAACGAAACTGGTTTCTTGGCGTCTCAATCATTCATGCCCCCATTCTTGAGCTTTGTGTTGTTACAAAGCTATCATGTTTTGGCTCTTTACTCCCACTCAATTGTCCCGGGCGGTTTTGAGGTGATGTCGTAAACAACCCGGTTAATGCCGCGCACCTCATTAATGATTCGCGTGGATGTATGGCTTAAAAATTCATGATCAAAAGGGTAGTAGTCTGCCGTCATGCCATCGGTTGACGTGACTGCCCGCAAGCCTAACACATAGTCATATGTGCGTGCATCGCCCATCACGCCAACGGTGCGCACGGGCAAGAGCACACAAAAGGCTTGCCAGATCTCGTCATAAAGACCGTGATTTTTAATCTCTTGCAGGTAGATATGGTCAGCTTTGCGCAAAATGTCACATTTTTCTTGGGTGACTTCCCCAGGGATGCGAATGGCAAGACCGGGCCCGGGAAACGGATGGCGGCGGATAAAGGGGTCTGGCAAGCCTAATTCGTGGCCCAAGACCCTGACCTCATCTTTGAACAGTTCGCGTAACGGCTCGACCAAATCCATGTTCATACGGTCGGGCAACCCGCCAACATTATGGTGCGATTTGATGGTCACGGACGGCCCGCCAGTAAACGAGACACTTTCAATCACGTCCGGGTAAAGCGTGCCTTGGGCCAAGAAGTCAGCGCCGCCAAGTTTGGTGGCTTCTTCTTCAAACACATCAATGAACAGCTTACCGATGGTTTTGCGTTTTTTCTCAGGGTCATCAACGCCGGCTAGCTCTCCTAAAAATCTCTCTTGCGCCTGCACATGCACGAGCGGGATGTTATAGTGGTCCTTAAACAAGCGGACCACTTCTTCGGCCTCATTCATGCGCAACAAGCCATGGTCTACAAAAATGCAGTTGAGCTGATCGCCAATGGCTTCATGCAATAAAATTGCGGCCACAGAGGAATCGACCCCACCAGAGAGCCCGCAGACCACTCGTTTATCGCCCACTTGGGTTCTGATTTTATCAATCTCACTTTGGCGAAAAGCGGCCATTGTCCAGTCGCCCTTGCACCCGGCAATGTTATGGATGAAGTTTCTTAGCAGCGCTGTCCCGCTTGGGGTGTGCACCACTTCAGGGTGAAACTGAACCGCATAAAATTTTTGGTCTTCATTGCTTATGGCGGCATATGGGGCCCCTTTGGATTTGGCAATTACCTTGAACGCGTCAGGCAACGCCGTTACCCGATCTCCATGGCTCATCCAGACACGAAGTGTCTTTGTCATACCATCCTCGTCCCCTTCACTATCGAAGAGACTGTCAAAAAGAGGAGAAGACTCAATAATTTCAATATCTGCCCGGCCAAATTCTTGATGGTCTGAGCTTTCTACCTTGCCGCCCAGTTGGGCCACCATGGTTTGCTGACCATAGCAAATGCCCAATACCGGAATGCCGGCTTGAAACACCGCTTCTGGTGCGCGCGGGGTGTCCGTATGGGTCACACTGG
>JANQQH010000036.1 GCA_028285025.1 Hyphomicrobiaceae bacterium
CTTCATTGTAAAGCTCAACAAACACTTTTAGCACGGCCTTTGACAAGCCCTCGTCCATTGTAAAGCGCTCGCGCGACCAATCACACGAGGCCCCTAACCGGCGCAATTGATTGACAATGGTGCCACCGCTTTCCTCTTTCCAGGCCCAGACTTTTTCTAAGAATTTTTCGCGGCCCAAATCACGTCGGCCCGGCTCGCCTTTTTCAGCTAATTGGCGCTCTACCACCATTTGCGTGGCAATGCCGGCATGGTCAACGCCTGGTTGCCACAACACATTCTTGCCGCGCATGCGCTCAAAACGAATGAGCACATCTTGCAAACTGTTATTGAGCGCGTGGCCCATGTGTAGAGACCCTGTGACATTGGGCGGTGGGATCACGATGCAGTAATTATCAGCGGAACTCTTTTTGCTTTCATCATCGCCGGCCTTAAACGCACCTGATTGTTCCCAAGCCTCATAGATCCGCTGTTCTATATCTTGCGGGTTATATGTTTTTTCAAGCATCGCTGGTTCTTACAAATCCTACAGTGAAAAATAAAATCAAAAGCGGTGGTACGCCCAACAGGCGCACCTGTCAACTGGCCAGTCCGTTTATAAGCGTAATATCATTGAAAATGTTAATGCATAAGCTTTTGAACCTTAGGCTGCTTTCAGCTCAGCGTTGCTTTCTTTTTGGCTGAGATATTGATTTTGTTCATGCTCTACCCATTGCATGATCTGTTCATTGCTAATGCCAAGATCAGTTAAAATCTTCTCGGCCAATTCTATGCCATGGGGCACCCCGGCACTCACGATGGCGCGATAATTCATGTCTTCATACTCTTTTATGTCTTTTTGAGACGTTAAGGCCGCATAACGGACCACATTTGGAAAGCGGGTTTTGGCGATGGGGGCATAGTAGCGGGATAATTCTAAGCTCGGATCGGCAATGGCGATAAATTTGAATTGATTGATCCCTAGATTTTCCCAAAAACGAAGATCTGCTTTATCACCAAAGATCACGGGAAATCCTCTGGTACGCGCTTGAATAAACAAATCATAATCGCGCTCAACCGCCAAATAAGGGATGTTAAATGCCTGCATCGCATGGCTTAGGGTCAGACCTGCCCTGTTCATGCCAACCACAACCATCACCGGTTGGCTTTCAACGTCTTCTTCCTCATCATCGGTTAAATCTTTTTCAATCATTTTGGTGGCCCATCTCCAACCAAAACCAAACACGAAAGACGTTAACGCCATGGTTATGGCAACAGCGGCAACCAGGATATTGGCTAATTTAGGATCTATCAATTGTGAGACTGCTGGGGTTGCGATGATGACAAATAAGAATTCACTGCCTTGAAACAAAAGCGTAGCTTGTTGAATGCCATTTACAAATCTCTCACGCAGAGCAAAAAACAATAATAGAATGGCTGCCATTTTAACCACCATAATGATCACAGTTGCCAGCAAAACCAAGGACCAATCATTGAACAAAACATGGAAATCAATATTGGTGCCAACGGTCAGGAAGAAAAAGCTGAGCAATAAAAAGCGGAACGGGCGCAATTCGGTTTGAATAACGTGTTTAAACGGTGTTTCTGAAATGATCATTCCTGCCAGGAAGGCCCCCAATGTTAGTGACAGACCAATCGCCCCGGTGGCCACGCCTGTGATCAACACCAAAAACAAAGCAATCATCGTGAAAACTTCACTATTGTTGGAAGCTATCACCTGCTTGAACACAGGTTTTAAGATATATTTGCCAATCAAGAGTGCGGCGATAAAACTCAACCCGCATTTGAGCACCGCCATCCCCAATTCAGTGCCAAGTGACGTGCTGCCCTTGGCCATGGTGTCGGCCAAGATCAGCAAGAAAATGGCGCAAATGTCTTGGAAAATCAAAATCGCAATGGCTGTGCTGGAGTTGGGGCAATTTTGTAAATTTTTGTCTGAGAGCACCTGGCTCACTACAGCGGTTGAGGATAAGGCTAGCGTGAACGACAACAAGATATTTAAGGACTGGGGCAAGCCTAAATTCAGGCCGATTAAGTAAAACAAACCAGATGTAATCAACATTTGCAAGGGGCCAAGCACAAAAATGCCTTTGCGCTCTTGCCAGACATGACGCAAGGAAAAATGCAGGCCAATATCAAACAGCAGGAATACAACGCCTAATTCAGCTAAAAGATGTGTGGTCTCATTATGAGCAATTACGCCAAGCCCGTGATGGCCGAGAACAAGACCGGCCACTAAAAAACCAACTATGGGAGAAATTCCTATTTTGGGGAGGATCATCACACTGGCGATGCCACAAGCCAATAGAATGATGATGGGTTGGAGTGTTTCAATCATATGCTTTTGTGATTGCCCTTGTTTTATTCATTAAGAGATTTGGCTGATAACCACAAAATAATAGAGAATTTTCATTTCTTCCATCAAAATTTTGGCTTTGGGCGCCTGATCTCTTTTTAGATCATCGTTGCCCAAAGCCATAGCAGATGTTTTTCTCTACGGTCGGCAAGGACGTGCCGTTGCATTACATCGCCAGGTTCCCCATTTTTTCTTACAGTTATAACTTCGCTCAACTGCCAGCCCCCAGTTATCATAGGCGGTGCCAAGTGTTGCAATGGCACGGACTTTTACCCGCCAATTAATACGACCAAACTTTTTAGCGGTATCTTTTTTCACGGCAATGCCAGCTGTGGCAGTTATTTTACCGTAGGGAAAGCAGGTCTTTGCGTGTGCTTGACTGGCCATGGTGTTCATGATGACTATAGTTGCCAAACAAAAAGTTGCTTTTTTAATTGTTTTAAGTGCAAACATTTTTAAACTCCTAATTTATGCATTGCAGATACATCAATAAGTCGGGCTTGAATGACATAAGGTTCAAAAAAATAATTTTTTGAGTTTGCACAATTATTGTCACATTCTGCACATAGCTTGGTCGGCTTTGCAAAATTTGGCAAGGTGACTTTATGACAGAGACTTAACCGATGCTTGAGCGTGTTTTTAATTATTTTGAGAGATGGGTTGACCCGATCCAAATTGCCAGTGACCCTGCCCCGCCAAATGGACTTAAGGCTTTTTATCTTTATTTCTTAAGACAAATCTGGCCGATTATTACGCTTGCTTGCTTGCTGGCCGCCTTGAGCGCTTTTACTGATGCCATTATCCCGGTGTTTATTGGGTGGATTGTTGACCTGTTTAACAAATCAAGCCCAGAAACAGTCTGGCAGGATGGGCGCTGGATGTTTATTGGCATTTTCGTGCTTTTGTTGTTGCGTCCTATTCTGGCGTTTTTACAAATGCTGGTTTCTTATCATGCTCAGTTTCCTGGCTTTACAAATCTGATCCGTTGGCAAAGTCATTATCATGTCTCCAAGCAGTCATTGCATTTTTTTCAAAGTGACTTTGCTGGGCGCATCGCCAATAAGGTTATCCAAACTGGCATGGCCTTGCGCGCCAGTGTTATGAGTGTGCAAGACAGCATTTGGTATGTTGGCGCTTTTATTTTATCAGCTTTGTTTTTTATTGGCAGTGCTTCTGTTTATCTGACCATTCCTGTCCTGTTATGGTTGGGCGCTTATATTGTGGTGCTTGTATTTTTTCTACCGAAAATTAGAGAGCAGTCCTCTGAAATGTCGGAGGCGCATTCTAGCCTCACGGGACGTGTTGTTGATAGTTACACCAACATTCAAACAGTGAAACTGTTTTCAGGGGGCCTGTTTGAAGACAATTATATAGCTGAAGCGATCAGAACCCATACCAAACAAATGCTAGGTCTGTTTAAGCATTTCACGTTTATGTGGCTTGCTTTGCATATTTTAAATGGCAGCTTGATGCTCAGTGTTGGCGCGCTGACAATCATATTGTGGCAAAACGCAATGATCACAATTGGCGAAGTGGCTATGGTGCTGCCGCTGACTTTGCAATTGCGCAACATGGCCGCTTGGGTGATGGAAATTGCCAATGGCGTGTTTGAAAACGCAGGCACGGTGGAAGAAGGCATGGAGACCATTGCAAAGCCGTTAACGGTTGTTGATGTCCCTCATGCACCAACCTTAACTGTGACCAAAGGCAAGATTGATTTTAAAAATATCAATTTTGATTATGCGACGTTGAGCAAATCAGGCGAGGAGCGGGAGGTTGCAGACCTGCCGGTTATCACCGATTTCAATTTAACCATTGAGCCTGGCCAAAAGGTTGGTCTGGTTGGCCGTTCTGGTGCAGGTAAATCAACTTTGGTGAATTTGATTTTGCGGCTTTATGACATTAACAGTGGTGAGATTACCATTGACGCGCAAAACATTGCCCACGTTACCCAGGAAAGTTTGCGCCGCCAGATCGGCATGGTCATTCAAGACACATCCCTTTTGCATCGCACCATCAGAGACAATCTGATGTATGGCAATGATCAGGCGACAGAAGAAACTATGATAAGGGCTGCCAAGCAAGCTGAAGCGGATGATTACATCACCACTTTGTTTGATGGTAAA
>JANQQH010000083.1 GCA_028285025.1 Hyphomicrobiaceae bacterium
CCATTGCCAAAACAAGACAAACCGGCAGATAAGAAAAAAGAAGACCGTTCTAAATCTGATCAACCAAAAAAGCCTGAAACTGATAAGGACTAAGGGCCCCAAACTCGTGATCTCCTAGCCTTGTATTGCCAGGGAAAAAGCAGAAAAGTCATTTGACTGCGGTTTGAATCATGCTAGAGCTTAGCCTCATCAATAAGCGGCCTCTTTAGGCTTTATTTTCCTTTATGCATTTGCTCTCGCGTTTCGTTTCATCAAAACGGGGGCTTTGGCTTTTTTGAAAGGTCTTTTTTCCATGCTCCGTCCGATTGAACGTGCTTTGATTTCCGTTTCTGATAAAACCGGTATTGTTGAGTTTGCTCAAACCTTAGCCGCGCGCGGTGTTGAGTTGGTTTCTACTGGGGGCACTTCAAAGCTGTTAAAAGAAGCCGGGCTTGATGTGAAAGATGTGGCAGACCTTACCGGCTTTCCTGAAATGATGGATGGACGGATCAAGACTTTGCATCCGAGGGTTCATGGCGGCTTGTTGGCTATGCGCGACAATCCAGAGCACAGCCAAGCGCAAGAGGCACATGGCATTGGCAATATTGATTTACTGGTTGTCAACCTTTACCCGTTTGAAGAAACCATTGCCAAGGGGGCTGACTATGCCAGCGCCATTGAAAACATCGACATTGGCGGGCCAGCGATGATTAGGGCGGCGGCGAAAAACCATGATGGGGTTTGTGTTGTGGTTGACGGAGATGATTACCAACCTTTGCTCGATGAGTTAGCTGCCAATGATGGCAAAACTGATTTGCCGTTCCGCCAACATTTGGCGGCCAAAGCTTACGCGCGCACAGCCAATTATGATGCGGCCATTTCCAACTGGTTTGCTGGGGAGCTTGAAATTGAAAATCCAAAGTGGGTTAGCCTTTCAGGTGAACTGGCCCAGACCATGCGCTATGGTGAGAACCCGCATCAAAGGGCTGCTTTTTATAAATCTGGCGCTCACCGGCCCGGTGTTGCCAGTGCCCAGCAAGTGCAGGGGAAAGAGCTGAGCTATAATAATTTGAATGATACTGATGCCGCCATTGAGCTTGTGGCTGAGTTTGATCATCAGGAACGTGCAGCGGTTGCGATTATTAAACATGCTAATCCGTGCGGTGTGGCGCTTGGCACTTGTTTGCAGGACGCTTACTTGAAAGCTTTGCAATGTGACCCGGTGAGTGCCTTTGGCGGCATTGTTGCCTTTAACCAACCTTTGGATGCAGAGGCGGCGCAAGAGCTGACAAAAATCTTTACAGAAGTTGTGGTAGCCCCTGAGGCCACGGATGAAGCGCGGGCCATTCTGGCTAAGAAGAAAAATGTGCGCTTGTTGCTCACTCATGGACTACCAGAACCGAAAGCTCCGGGGCTAACGGCAAAGCTGCTTTCAGGTGGTTTTTTGTTACAAGGGCGGGACAATGGCACAGTTGAACAGCTTGATTTGAAAGTTGTGACCGAGCGCCAACCCAGCGCGCAAGAAATGGCAGATTTAAAAGTTGCGTTTAAAATTTGCAAGCATGTGAAATCGAACGCGATTATTTATGTGAAAGATGGGGCCAGTGTTGGCATTGGGGCAGGCCAAATGAGCCGGGTGGACAGTGCCCGCATTGCCGCTTGGAAAGCTGAGGAAGCGGCCAAAGAGGCTGGTCTTGACGAGCCGCTCACCAAGGGCTCTGTTGTGGCCTCTGATGCGTTCTTTCCCTTTGCTGACGGCTTGTTGGCAGCGGCCAAAGCCGGGGCTACAGCGGTGATCCAACCAGGGGGCTCGATGCGAGATGATGAAGTGATTGCGGCGGCCAATGAAGCGGGCCTTGCCATGGTCATGACCGGCATGCGGCATTTTAGGCACTAATTGTCTCACGGGCTATTCTGCCAGCACAAGTGGCGGGTGCAGCTGGCGCGGGACGCCATGTCACTCAGCCTTTAGGGGGATGAGTTTCTTCTTTATAATATTGATTAGGTGTTTTTTCTGCTTATCGCCACATGCTCAAGGTTAGCTATGCTTAAGGCTAAGTAATAGAATCGTCGGGATTGCAATAAATTTTATAGCAATCCCGACGTTCATTTTACTGTTTAAATAACACACAAACTAAATTATGGCGGCTTAAAATCCTGCTAAACAAAATCGTCTGCTAACAATATAGAAGAATCTGCGAACACAATCTGCTCAATCCCAGCCTGTGAGTTATAAAGCTGCTCGTCAAGAATGATTGTATGACCCGTTATGTTATCTGTCACAAGGATATCTTCTGCATCTGACCATGATCGAGATAAAGTCACATCGCTTGCATTTAAATCAGAAAAGACAAGCTGATCAGTGCCTGAATGATAATCCAGTTCCTTAATCAGATCATTGCCATCACCAGAGGCATAATGATAAGCATCGGTTCCATTACTGCCAGAGATAGTATCATTACCTAATCCGCCAGCAAAAGCTTCCTCAGCACTTGTACCTGTTATTGTGTCATCACCTGAGGTGCCAGAAATAACATCACCATATTCATTTGCACTTGCTAAGAATGCATTCACATCTGCCATGGTCCAAATGGTGCCATCATCAAACACAATTTGCTCAATTTCATCAGCGTTACTTTCTTCCAGAGTGTTCCAAATGGTGACGCTATCATTCGTGCCCGTAAATGTGAGCAACAAGTCATTTGTACCAGAGCCGCCCGTTGCCAAGGCAACTTGTACTTCGTCTGGCGTGTAGCCATGTATGACAAGCTTGTCTGTATCTTTATAGCCATTATCTTCAATCCGATCCTGACCATCGCCGCGGGTGAAGACATAAGTATCGGAACCATCAAGCCCGTGAAGTTCATCATTGCCAAGACCGCCTTCTAGGGTTTCACTAAAGTCGTAGCCAGTGATGTCATCATTGCCATCTGTTTGGCTTTCAACAAGGATACGCTCTCTTAAATCGGCCATGGTCCAAATGGTACCATCATCAAACACAATTTGCTCAATTTCATCGGCATTGCTTTCTTCCAGCGTGTTCCAAATGATGATGCTGTCGGTTGTACCTGTGAATGTGAGCAAGAGATCATTTACTCCAGACCCACCCGTTGAGAAAGCAACTTGCACTTCGTTTGGGGTGTAACCATGGATCACAAGCTTATCGGTGTCGTAATAACCATTGTCTTCGATTTTGTCCTGACCGTCACCGCGAGTAAACACATAGGTGTCGGAACCATCTAATCCATGGAGTTCATCGTTGCCTAAGCCACCTTCTAGTGTTTCACTAAACTTATAACCTGTGATGTCATCGTCACCATCTGTTTGGCTTTCAGTAAGAATGCGCTCTCTTAAATCGGCCATAGTCCAAATGGTGCCATCATCAAAGACAATTTGTTCGATTTCATCAAAACCGCTTTCTTCTAGTGTGTTCCAAATGATAATACTGTCAGCAGTACCCGTGAAGGTTAGCAACAAGTCATTCACACCAGACCCGCCTGTTGCAAACGCAACTTGAACCTCATCAGGCGTATACCCATGAATGACAAGCTTATCGCTATCGTAATAGCCATTGTCTTCGATTTTGTCCTGACCGTCACCGCGAGTAAACACATAGGTGTCGGAACCATCTAATCCATGGAGTTCATCGTTGCCTAAGCCACCTATCAAAGTCTCATCTACACTGGTACCATTTAATGTCTCATCATCTTCTGATCCTGTAATTGCAGTAACTAATAAGGCATTTACATCAGTCATGGTCCAAATGGTGCCATCATCAAAGACAATCTCTTCAATTTGATCAGAGCCGCTGCCCTCCAGCGTATTCCAAATGATGATACTGTCTGTGGTGCCAGTAAATGTTAGCAAGAGATCATTTGTACCAGATCCACCTGTGGCAAGGGCAATCTGCACTTCATCAGGTGTATAGCCATGAATGATAAGACGATCAGTATCGCCAGACCCGTTGTCTTCAATTCGGTCTTGTCCGTCACCGCGGACAAACACATAAGTGTCTGAACCGTCCTCACCATGCAGCTCATCATTGCCAAGCCCACCTGTTATAATGTCATTGCCTGATCCTGCATCGATTATATCATCACCAGCACCGCCATCTATTGTATCCTCACCCGATTTTGTGTCTATAATATCATTGCCAAGCCCACCATTGATTATATCATCGCTACTAAAGCCATAAATGAGATCGTCACCATCTGTTTGACTGTCTGTTATGGTTTTTCCAGCCAATTCAGATTTAAGCCAAACGGTTCCATCATCAAACACAATCTCTTCGATACCACTGCCATATATGCCCCAATATTGTTCATCAAGAACAATGGTTGATCCATCTGATAGTGTTAAAACATAGTCATCGGTATCACTTGCAGATCTCAAGACACGGACGTCTTCAGGCAATATATTCTGAAGGATTACCCGGTCTGTTGGGCTTTCTGATCGTGTTTCAATGATGACATCATTGCCATCACCAGCTGTGTAGATATATGTATCAGCACCTGTGCTGCCGATCAGAGTATCATTGCCAAGGCCACCTGTTATTGTGTCATCACCCGACTTTCCAGTAATCTCATCATCTCCAGCTAAGCCATTGATAATATCATCTGTGCTATAACCGGTGATGATATTATTTCCATCAGTTGAACTGTGTTCTAACAGCGTGAGTTGAACATCAGATAATGTCCAGATGTTTCCATCAGCAAATTGGTATTCTTCAACTTGGTAATATCCAAATGAACCATAGAAAATATTTTCTATCGTTAAGCTGTCTTGTGTGCCATTTACAGAAAAGACAAGATCACTTCCATTACGACTTAAACTTAAGTCATCTGCGATAATACCGGGTCCAAATTCAACCACATCATGACTGGAATAGCTCACGATCCATTCATGATCGTAAATAACATCCTGGCCGTAACCAATATCAAACTTATAGGTGTCACTGCCATCACGCCCAACAAGACGGTCATTGCCAAGTCCGCCATCAAGCGTATCATTCAAGCCATAACCTGTAATGACATCATCACCGTCCGTGCCTTGAATTAAGAGCGCATGCAACTGTTCAGCCGTGAAAATAGTGCCATCAGCAAAGTGATATTCTTCAATCAGATCATAAGACGTGTCTGAGAGCCCGCCATAGTTAAATTGCTCTTTAATAGTCAACGTGTCTTGGTCAGTTAAATGCGCTACGACATCATTGCTGGCCCCATCTCTCGTCCAGGTGAGATCAGACAGATTGATGCCATCTCCAAACTGCACAATATCAAATTCACCATTGCCAACAGCGGTTTGATATTTTTCA
>JANQQH010000095.1 GCA_028285025.1 Hyphomicrobiaceae bacterium
TCAGTGCTTCTTCCACTTGTTGCGGTTGAATGCCATGGCGCCAATCACCCTCAATTTCAATCACTTCAAGGCCCAGGCCACTAGCAACTTTGCACCAAAGTGTTGAGAACATGCCAACTTCAGGTACCAACACTTTATCACCAGCAGACAAACAATTAGTGATGGCCGCATGCCAGGCCCCCGTGCCAGAGGCAGGAATAACAATCACCGGGTCGCTTGACTTAAAGATCGGCTTTAAATTCTGTGCAGCTTGGGCTGCCAAAGCAGCAAACTTGGGACCACGATGATCAAGCAATGGTTGGTCCATAGCCGCCATCACACGTTCTGGCACCACGGTCGGTCCTGGTACTTGTAAAAAATAATATCCCATTTGGTCGCGGCTCATTTTCCCTCCTGTTGGGGTTTATAATCTTGATATATCTCTGAAATATTACTTAGTTATAAGCCTAACACAAGACTAATTTGTTGACACAGGCAATTTTTTACAAACAACTTTGTATACAATAATCTTTATTGAAACAATTTTGCACGGCTCAAAGGGTAGATAGAAGAGGCCTGGATGAAAATTCCATTTATTCCTAATACTATAAAATTATTAGTTATATTGATGACAATTATGCTGTTAATCATGCTTTATACTGGTCATGTACGCACCAGCATGATGCCATTTGCTGCGCTCAATGTTGAAAAAAGCTGGGGCGCTTTAGGCTGGCGCATTCAAGGTTTGAAATATGATAGAGTGGCGTGCAAAAAGGCAATGGCCCATCCAGGTGTGAAAGCCAGTTTTGTAAAAGACAGTCCGATCAGAAAAGGATGCGGCTGGGAAAATGCGGTTCGGCTGGCCAAAGCAGCAGGTGCTAATTTCTCCTCCGTCAAACTAGGTTGCCCGATGGCAGCCGGCCTTGCCCTTTGGATGCACCAAGTGGTGCAACCGGCAGCGCACAAACATTTTGGCAGCCCAGTGCGCCGCATTATCCAGTACGGCACTTACTCATGCCGTAACATAAGAGGCAGCATATTCTCCAAATATCTCAATATGCGCTCTGAACATGCCACAGCAAATGCCATAGACATTGGCGGCTTTGGTCTGGCGAACGGTCAAACAGTTTCAATTTTAAAACACTGGCCGGGAAAAGGAGCTAAGGCAAAATTCTTAAAAGAAATTCACTACGGCGCTTGCGGCTATTTCCGCGTTGTCTTAGGGCCAGAAGCCAACCGCCTCCACGCCGACCATTTCCACTTTGATCGCGGCATGCTCATAAGATGCAAATAGCTTATCGCGCCACAAAGCCCCTTAAACTTCATGGTTAGACTTTGGCATTTTGAAATCGCTTGTCAAGGG
>JANQQH010000098.1 GCA_028285025.1 Hyphomicrobiaceae bacterium
AATGATGGGATGAATGTGCCTGCCCCAAAACCCGCAATGGGACAACAACCAGCTCTGCCACCAGCAGGGGCGATACCTCAAAATCCTTTAGGCGGCAAAACCATGCTGAAGGGCTCTAACAAAATGGTGCCTTCTATTATTGGTGCTGACCTGACGATAACAGGTAATGTAATTTCTAAGGGTGAAGTGCAAGTGGATGGATCTATCCAAGGTGATCTTCACTGTGCCTCTCTTATTATTGGAGAGAAGGCTGAGATTAACGGGGTTGTGGTTCCCGAAGATGTGGTGGTTCGCGGCCAAGTGACCGGCTCTATTCACGGCGTGCGTGTGACACTTCAAGCCAGCTCACAAGTTAATGGTGACATTACACACCAATCACTTGCCATTGAACAGGGTGCCTTCTTTGAAGGTAAATCGCGCCGGGCAGACGATCCTATTGGCGCGGCACCTAAATTAGAGATTCCAAATTCAGTTGATCGCCATCATATTCACACAAATGGTGAACTTGCTGGCGAATAAAAGTTTTTTAAATTTAAAAAGCTTTTGAGCAACATGCATTTTGAGCCCATGCAGGATTTTTGTCTTGTATGGGTTTTTTGTATTTGCCCGGGGGGGAATGCTTAACTTTATCGTCTGCGGCGTAAACGGCCTTTAATCACAATCTCTTCATCATTGAGTTCGATTGAACTAACCGTGGCTAGATTGCCAAGGACTTTATCTTTGATCGTTGAGGCGATGCGATCACGCATGCGCCGGCTATTGACATAAGATTTGAGTTTACTGGCAATTTGTAATTTTAACTTCTTGGTTCGCTCTGGAATGCGGACAAATTCGGTGCAGAAAAACCCTAGAAACCAACTACGGCAATATTCAATTTCAACGTCGCCTATCACCTTGGCGCTGGAGACATAAAATGACAGGCTGCCTTTGTGAGCAATGGGCCTTAGCCGTGCGACCAGTTTTGCCTGGCTAAAATTAACATTGGGCAGGAAGGTGGAACATTCTTTATAAGAGCGACGCGAAGCGCGCACCACACATCGCCCTTGCAGCTCAGCGCCTTGCAACTCAAAGTCCAAGCTTAAATAAAAGCTTTTATCTTGTGCGGTAATATCAATCACTGAGGAGCGAATGACAGACACATAATAGCTGTGAGTGCGGCCAAATATTTTACTGACATGATAAGGCTCTATGTCAAAAGACGATAAAGA
>JANQQH010000120.1 GCA_028285025.1 Hyphomicrobiaceae bacterium
ATGGAGCGATAAAGCTTATCACGATCAAACGGCACGGTGCGCCCATTGCGCTTGGCAACAGAAAGCTCACGCAACTGCACCCGCTCAAACGTAGTAAAACGCCCACCGCACGCTGAACATGAACGACGTCGACGGATGGATTGATTGTCTTCTGCCGAACGGCTGTCTTTCACTTGAGTATCAGTATTTCCGCAATACGGACAGCGCATAGAGAAAGCCTCACTAGATGTAAAATGGTTGGTGTATATAAATTATATAATGGACCAGACAGAAACAAAAACCTTATCTGGCCAAGCTTTTGTGTTTTATGAACGAAAAATTTCATAAAAAAAGCTGTGCGGTAGGCTTTTAACAAAGGCAAACCCCTCAAGCACAGCTTTTTTTCATTAGCATTTATGAAACAGAAAAGTTAAAGGATCAACCCTTCATAGATCTGCAAACCTTGGTCTACAGCGGTCCGTCATAAAGCGGGAACTTATTGCAAAGCGCCACCACTTTTTCTTTCACAGCTTGCTCGACCGCCTCATTACCCTCTGGCCCGTTTTGCTCCAAACCTTCAAGCACTTCACAGATCATTTGCCCAACCTGTTTAAATTCAGCAATGCCAAACCCGCGCGTTGTGCCAGCAGGACTACCCAAACGAATGCCGGAAGTGACCATTGGTTTTTCTGGATCAAACGGAATACCATTTTTATTGCACGTAATATTAGCCCGCCCCAACGCCTTTTCAGCTGCATTACCTTTCAAGCCTTTTGGGCGCAAATCTACCAACAGGACATGGGTGTCTGTACCGCCTGAGACAAGATCAAAGCCAGCATCTTTTAACGTTTCCCCCAAAGCAATAGCATTTTCTTTCACCTGTTTGGCGTAAGTCTTAAATTCAGGCGTTAAAGCTTCACCAAAAGCAACCGCTTTAGCCGCAATGATGTGCATTAACGGCCCCCCTTGCAGACCTGGAAAAATCGCAGAATTCAATTTCTTTCCAAGAGCCTCATCATTGGCCAAAATCATGCCGCCTCTGGGCCCACGCAGCGTTTTATGAGTTGTTGTTGTGGCCACATGCGCATGCGGGAACGGGCAAGGGTGCTCGCCTGCCGCCACTAACCCGGCAAAGTGAGCCATATCAACCATCAAATACGCACCCACCTCATCAGCAATGGCACGAAAACGGGCAAAATCAATTTCACGCGGATAAGCTGAACCACCAGCAACAATCAATTTTGGTTGATGCTCTTTGGCAAGCTTACTGACTTCATCATAATCAATTAAATGGGTTTGCTCATCCACCCCGTAAGCCACAGCATTAAACCATTTGCCAGATAAGTTTGGCCGTGCCCCATGCGTTAAGTGCCCCCCTGCATCAAGGCTTAGTCCTAAAATTGTGTCGCCGGGTTTAATCAGGGCTAGAAAAACCCCTTGGTTGGCCTGACTACCAGAATTGGGCTGAACATTAGCATAAGTGCAATGAAACAACTTGCATGCCCGCTCAATGGCTATGGTCTCAGTTACATCAACATGTTGACAACCACCATAATACCGTTTGCCCGGATAGCCTTCTGCATATTTATTAGTCAAAACCGACCCGGCTGCTTGTAGCACAGCTTTTGAAACAATATTTTCAGACGCAATAAGCTCAATTTCATTTGATTGGCGCTCAAACTCATTTTGCAGCGTTTTAAAAATAGCCCCATCGCTTTCTTCTAAATCCTGAGAAAAAAATGGACCTGTTGAGATTGCATCTGGAGTAATATCTGTTGCTGACATGACCACCATCCTTTGTCACTTATATCTTTTTATTTGATCTGCCCATTCCCTACCACACAACTGATATATCAGCAAGGAACTTTACCCATCTAAACTCAAACGGCTGTGGCTGTGTTTAACACCTTTTAAGCAAAATTTTGAGAATAAACTTCACAAAACGGGCTCTTATAACAACAAAAGCCTGTTGTAAACCTTTCATGAGTAACCAAGGACAAATCACACCACTCAGCTATCCATATAAAATACAGAGATTATTGAGAGTGTATCTTTTCAATTTTTCGTTGAAGCTTTTGAACAGCAATAGAAGAAATTTGCTCTCGCGAGGCTGAAACAGGCCCGGTGACAGACACTTCAATGCCAGTTGTCTCATCAATCGCAGAAACTTTTTGGCTGGTTCCAACGACCTGGAATTCTAAAAAAATTTTCCCCTGATCAGCACGATTTTGTCGCATATATCAATTCAATGTTTAATAAGCTGAAGCCGTCGCGCCCACACCGTCCATATTATACAAATCACGGCGGAAATGCACCACACCATCTGGAGTGGACCAAGCCGTTACGTAGACAAAATAAATGGGTGTTGGTTTTTTAACCCGCACATCTTTGCGTTCACCATTTTTTTGCATTTGGTCAACCCGTGATCGGTTCCAGCCCTCATTACCATTTAAAATCCAAGTTACCAACTGCTTCACGTTTCCAACCCGAATACAACCAGAGCTATTGGCCCGAAAGTTACGCCCAAACAAACTTTGAGACGGGGTATCATGCAAATAAACAGCATGCTTGTTATGGAAATTAATTTTCACAAAGCCCATAGAGTTATCTTCCCATGGGTCCTGGCGGTAACGAAAGTTATAAACACTGTCTGAAAACCAATTGATTTTTTTAGGATCGACTTTACGGCCCCGCCCATCTAAAGCTGAGATACGGTAACGATCAAGCAAATCAAAACGCCCTTTTTTTGCCTCTGATCGTGCTTTGGGGACCAAATCTTTGCGCACGATGCTAGCAGGAACATTCCAATAAGGGTTGAAGTTAATCTCGTGAATGCGACTGCGCAAACGCGGTGATTGGCGATCTTTTTTGCCAACGACAGCAGAATGGCGTGAAACAACGCGACCATTTTCTACAGCTTCAACATGCTGAGCTGGAATATTGACAACAACATACCTCTTGGCCGTATTGCGTGCCAAACCATACATGCGGGCAATATTGGTGCGCAATTGGCGCAACCTAATTCTGGCAGATACGTTTAAAGCGGCTCGTGTGCTACGCCCCACAACACCTGATGGAGCAAGGCCATGGCGCACTTGAAAGCGCTTAACAGCACGCTCAACATAATAATCAAAAAAACTAGAATAGTTTGATCCCTTTTCCAGATCACCAGTTAATTCCAACCGGCGGCGCAACAGAGCAACCCCAGGACTGCGCATCCCAGCCGATAATTTTTCCTTAGGGATTGGGCGCCAGCCACCTGCTGAAACGATTTTGGCATAATGCTTTATAGCCTTTTTCATGAGCGGGATGTTGCCCTTATCTAGAGTTGCAAACCCTTTGGGTGGGTTTCGTTCCCACTCGCGTGCTGAGCTTCGATCAAAAACATTGCTAGTGGTGTCATTATCAAAGCCACCAAACGGCCAGCCCTCATAAGCATTTGCGGGCGCTGCCATGCCCACCACGAAACATAAAATGAATCCACTAAGTCTTAAATTCTTTTGCATTTTCATAGATACTTTCAAGCTTATCTTGGCTTTAAGTTTCATATTTTTCATTCATAACAAACCAACTCATTAATCTTCAAACCGCAATTAAAGTTGATCTTTACATGTACAAAGTCAGCTTAGAATGAGCTGCTTTATACTTTTAAAAATGATTTGTTAACCACTAACTTCAGTTTAGACATACAAATCTTAATAAAATCCGGAAAAAAAGCCTGACACTTTCAAGGTTAGGCCATACTCACTGCCGCCTTCGATTAATATGAAGGCATAATACCCCGATTTACGCCTGACTTTAATAAATTATCTTCACGAACAGTAATGCCCGACAAATTTGACTGAATTGTGCATATTTATCTGTAAGTGAAAATTAATACATCCCAACAGCTTATTTCCCATTAAATGCCCACAAAATGGGCAGACAATCACCATAAAACAATCGGATTTTTGTATTTCATATAAAAGTTGAATTTGGCTAACGCAGCCCAAAATTTCAAGACCCTAAACCAACAAATTTAAGTCATGTGACATATTAAGCATGTAAATCGCGCACAAAGGCCTAATTTTATGAAACATCAATGAAAAAATAACCCTGGGATCTTGCGATACCAGGGTTATTATCCAACTCAATTAAAGACATTAGATCATTACAAACGGAACCTAATTTGGTCTGTCCAATAACGTTCTAATCGTAAAAGAGACTTGTTGACATCTGATAAATTATCTTCAGAAAGCCCTGCAACTTTCTCCAAAGCTTTAAGCTGACGACCATAAAGGCCATTGATAATATCACAGACTTCTTGTCCCTTTTCAGTCAATTTCACCCGGACTGACCGACGGTCAGTGTCTGAACGTTCATGATGAATATAGCCCGTCTCGACCAATTTCTTTAAGTTATAAGAAACATTCGAGCCAAGGTAGTATCCACGTGAACGCAGCTCACCGGCTGACAATTCAGACTCGCCAATATTGTATAAAAGCAAAGCCTGGATGCTATTGACTTCTGAACAGCCGTGCCGCTCAAACTCATCCTTGACCACGTCAAGAAGGAGACGGTGCAACCGTTCAATCATTTTTAGAGAGGACATATATTCACTCTTAAGTGAATGCTCCACCTCTAAAGTCTCTAATTCTGGCTTATTTTCGGCATGATACATGATCGCCTCTTTTGTTTAACGCCTACCCTTGAGATATGATGAGAATTTAAAAACGAGAAAAATCCTTTTTCTCATTCCTTTTTACAAAAACCCATCAATGACGTTACTCACTATAGAGGTTGAACCCTAAAATCCGTTTAAATAACACTGTTAATTTTCAGTAAATTTTGCTCGCATTTATCTAAAAATGTAACAATTTTTGCCCATATGCTGTTAAAACAAATCGTACAACTCAAGAATTACTTATCCAACCCGAGTTCTCTGGCCGGTAAATGCAACTTTGGCGCATCAGTTGGACTAAAAAAACTGGCAACCATTTCATCACTGACTTGCTCTAACGTATGGGGTGTAAAAGTTGGGCTGGTTTTATCAATAAATTTTGCTTTTATGGTTGGGATAAAATCTGAGTCATTGAGAAAATGCTGGGCCACAACATAATCTTGCTCAAGCGTTTGATCAAAACTCAATGATTTGGCGCGCTTGATTGCCTCTAGCGTGACTTTAAGACTTAAAGGTGAAGCTTGGTCCAGCTCGACAAGAACCTCTTGTGCCCACACCTGGTACTCAGTATCTATGGATTTTAAGCTTTCCACAATCTCTTCCATAGTTCCCTGCGAGAAAACCTTTGTAATAACTGGTTCCATAACTTGTAAATCACTGGCCTGAGGCGGCTGATGCAAACCATCTAAAATAGGGTCAACCGGCTCAGCTTCATCCAAAGCCCGTTTAATGGTCTCAAACTGATCGCTATCAATACAAAACTCTAACAGTTGCAGATAATAACAATCATCACGGGCTATCGAGCGCCCAGTTAAAGCCAAATAGATGCCTATCGCCCCTGGCATTTGGGCCATCAGATGCAAAATGCCAATATCAGGGAACAGACCAATTTTTGTCTCTGGCATCGACCAGCTAAAACTCTCACCAGCAATAAGGTGAGTACCATATTGAACAAAGCCAACACCGCCCCCCATCACCGGCCCATTAACCAGCGAGATTAACGGTTTGGTATAGGTATCAATGGCCCAAATGGTTTCATATTCTTGTTTAAAAAGGCCAATCGCTTGATCAAGACTTTGCTCATAAACCTCATAAATCTCAAACAGATCCCCGCCAGAGGCAAACATTGTGGGGTCTGCACTTTCTATAACGATCGCATAAATATCTGCATCCTCAACCCACTTTTTATACTGGACAAGCAGATCAGCTCTCATACTTTCACAAATCGCATTTTTACGCTTTGTATGGCTCAAAAGAACCCGGGCTAGCCGGTTTTGTTCAATAAACTGAATTTTTTTGTCACTTGCCGCGTTAAGCATAAAGCCATCTTCTTTGTGCATCATTTTCTCAACTTGTTTGACCTTTACAACAGGTGAGCTATACAGGAAGCGTCATTTTCTGCAAAGAGGGTTTTCAATGCAAAAAGGCGTTTGTAGGGGGTAATTTGGTCCAAGAGCATATCTTTTAAGCTGAAATCTTTGGAATGCTCTTTAGTTTTTATTTTTTAGCGTGTCTTTTTCCCAAAACCGGTGTCCACTTTTATAAACCACACGCTGTAAAATTTGGAAGAGCGCACTTGCATGAAACGTCTTGTACTTATCGTCACCTTTTTCTTATCTCTTTTATTTCTACCCGACCCTTTATGCGCTCAAGATCACCCACCATTGCCAGTTTTAAAACATGGCAACCCCCAAAACGGCCCCAAGTCTTACAAAAAAACGACCAAACAAGGCTTTGTAAAAAGAATTAAACCTAACAAATCAACCTTCCAATCTTCCAAACCCTTACCTGAAGTTGACTTGCCCCAAGCCTGGAAAGCCAAACAAAAACCGTTTCAAAAGCCCAAAGTAAAAAAAGGGTTGGGCGGTCCAGTTCTTGGCAAATCTGTTAAAATCCCTCTTCCCCAAAAACGACCTGAAAAAAGTAGTCCAGACAAACGCATACTGGATGAAAAAGAAAAACCAACTCTAAAAGCGGCAATGCCCCTACCCCCTCCTTTAACAAAATGGAGCAAGAAAGAAATTTTATCGGCGCGAAAAAAATGTCAAAGCTTGCTAAAAAACATTGACGTTACGGTCAAACCAATCAAACCGATCCGGTTTAACGCTTGCGGCACCCCTGCCCCCTTAAAGGTCTCTGCTGTGTCCGCTGTGCTGAGCAAAAAAGTTTCCATCAGTCCACCAGCGACGCTAAATTGCGCAATCACAGCACGGCTGGCCAAATGGATAGAAACAAAATTACAACCCTTGGCCGCCAAACATTTATCATCTCGCGTTAAAATGATTCACAATGCTGCCTCTTACTCGTGTCGCAACAGATATAATAACCCCAATAAAAAATTATCCGAACATGCCCTGGCCAATGCCTTTGACATTGCTGGGTTTACCCTAGAGAACGGGCAAATTGTCTCCGTGCTGAAACATTGGCCCGAAGAAGTGGGCCAAGAAAAGTCTGCCTTTTTAAAAGCCGTTCACCAAAGCGCCTGTAAGTCATTTGTGGTCGTACTCGGACCAGAGGCCAATGAAGCGCATAAAAACCATTTTCACTTTGATTTAGGGCGGTATCCCGTGTGCGAATAAATCTTCTTTGAAAAAGAAAACTTGCAAAAATGTTTAGAAAAAGCAATGCTTTGCCTCAAAGTGTCAAATCAAGAACGTTTCACCCAAAAATGGACACCGGGTTTGGGATTAATGAAACGCTTCAGGAAAAAAAGCGTTTCACCAAAAGTAGTCACCAGTTTTTGGTAAAACGCGATAACCCCTATATCATTTATGACAAAGCACATACCAAAATCATACCCTTTCACGCGCATGCGGCGCAATCGCAAAACCGCTTGGTCGCGCGCCCTCATTCAAGAAACCACATTGCAACCCCAAGACTTCATATGGCCGCTGTTTATCATCGAAGGGGAAAATGAACGCCAACCCATCACCTCAATGCCAGGGGTAGAACGCTTGACCATCGACCTGGCAATTGACGCCATCAAACAAGCACAAAACCTTGGTATTCCAGCTGTTGCTTTATTTCCTAATACCAACCCAGATTTACGCAGTGAATTGGCTGAGGAAGCGTTTAATGATGACAACCTGATTTGCCGCGCCGTCAATGCAATCAAACAGGCCGTTCCTGAAATTGGCCTGATCTGTGATGTCGCACTTGACCCTTACACCAGCCATGGTCATGACGGCATTCTGATTGACGACAAGATCGATAATGATCGCACCATTGAGGTTCTGATCAAACAAGCTCTGGTCCAAGCAAAAGCAGGTGCTGATGTGATTGCCCCGTCCGACATGATGGACGGACGCATTGGGCTTATTCGCCAGGCGTTGGAGAAGGAAGGCTATCAAGATGTACAAATCATGGCCTATAGCGCCAAATATGCTTCCAGCTTTTACGGCCCCTTTCGCGATGCGATCGGCTCAAACATAAAATTAAAGGGCGATAAAAAAACCTACCAAATGGACCCGGCCAACACCGATGAAGCCTTGCACGAGGTGGGCCTTGATATCTCTGAAGGCGCAGACATGGTCATGGTCAAACCTGGCATGCCCTATCTTGATATTGTGCAACGGGTCAAACAAACCTTCCAATGCCCAACCTTTGTCTATCAGGTCTCTGGTGAATACGCCATGCTAATGGCCGCCATTGAGAACGGCTGGCTTGATAAAGACAAAGTAATCTTAGAGAGTTTAATCAGCTTCAAACGCGCCGGCGCCAATGGCATTTTGACCTATTTTGCTTGCGAAGCCGCGCAGCTTTTACAAGACTATCAACAAGTTTAATTACTCTCTATTTATGCATTTGAGCATTTTCAAACTATAATACCCCAAACTATAATACGCTAAGGCGACTTATATTTTTGAGCCCCTTACTTAATCAGATGGATGTTTTATAAAATCTATGTCTTTTTTCGCGAGCATTTTAGACTTTCCAGATTTTCATATGTGGGTGACATTTAGCCTTATCCTTGGTGCTATTCTTTTATTTGCCAATGATCGCATTCCAATCGAGCTCACCTCGATTTCCATGGTCGCCCTGCTTTTGGTGTTTTTCCATCTCTTTCCAGTGCTTGATAGTGAAGGCAACAATCAACTAAATGCCCCAGAGCTGTTAAAAGGATTTGCCAACCCGGTCCTGTTTGCCATTATGGCGCTGTTGGTAATCGGGCAAGGCCTCTACAACACTGGCGCACTTGATGGCCCAGCTAATCTCATTGCCAAACTGGGCCGCATCGGCCCTTGGCTGGCCTTTGGCGTGGCGTTTATTATTGCTGGTACCATTTCTGCGTTTATGAATAACACCCCTGTCGTGGTGATCTTTATTCCCATCATTGCCGCCGTGGCAAATAATATGGGCATCAGCGCATCGCGCGCCCTCATGCCGTTAAGCTTCATGTGCATTCTTGGCGGCATGACAACACTCATCGGCTCAAGTGCAAACCTGATCGCAGCCACCATTGCTGAACAAAATGATGTGCCCAAAATTGGCTTTTTTGATTTCACAATCCCCGGGCTCGTTTTGGCCTCTATTGGCGCCCTGTATGTAATCTTCATCCTCCCCTACCTTATGCGCGATAAAGACGAGGCGGACAGCGCCAAGCAACAAGGTGATACAGGCAAACAATTCATCGCTCAAATTCCGATCACTCAGCATCATCCCTGGATTGGGTTGGAAAGCCAGGCTGGCTTTTTCCCCCAATTGCGTGATATGACCGTTCGCTTGGTCCGGCGCGGAGCCGTTCAACATCTGCCCCCCTTTGATGATGTTCAACTGCAAGAAGGCGATGTCGTCGTGCTCGCAGCAACGCGCAAAGTGCTTGCTGACAGCCTCTTGCAAACCCCGTCTCAAAATCAGCCAAAATCTGAAGAAGAAGAGGAAACAGATCAAACCAAAAACCCCACCCGGCGGGGGACTCTTTTAATTGCCGAAGCCGTTGTTGCCCCCGCCTCCCGTTTAATTGGTGCCAATGTCGACCCGGAAATTATCCATGCTGAAACCGGCATGGACTTTGTTGGCATTCAACGGCGCTCACGCATGGGGCGCGGCGCGCTGGAAAACATTCGGGTTGAAGCCGGTGATGTGATTTTATTGCATGGTGAGCGCAAAGACATCAAACATCTCCGCTCAAACCGTAACCTCTTATTGCTCGACTGGCTAACAGAAGAATTACCCAAAACCCACCATGCAGTGCATGCTTTGGTGATTTTCGGATTAACAATTTGGTGTGCTGCAACAGGTATGTTGCCCATTGCTATTGCCGCTTTAATGGGCGCAGTGGCAATGATTGCCACAGGCTGTCTGAATGTGCGTCAAGCCTCACGCGCAATTGATGGCAAGGTGTTCTTGCTTGTCGGCACCGCCTTTGCTCTGGCCACACCACTACAAATCACCGGCGGGGCCAATTATGTCGCCCATGGGGTTGTCAGCACATTTTCAGGCCTAGGCCCGGCTGTTCTTTTGTCAGCCTTTTTCTTGCTCACGGCCATTTTAACTAACTTTTTGTCAAATGCGGCAACCGCCGCGCTCATGGCCCCCATTGCGGTAAGCGCAGCGCGTGAAATTGGGGCCGACCCCATGCCCTTTGTCTATGGGCTTATTTTTGCCTTGAATTGTTCATTTGCAACCCCCATTGCCTATCAAACCAACCTGATTGTAATGGGACCAGGCAATTACAGCTTTAGCGACTTTTTGCGCGGTGGCTTGCCATTAATCTTACTTATTTGGATTGCATATTCCTTATTTGCACCTTTTTATTTTAATCTATAATCTTACAGCCCTGGCTTTAAAAAGCTCAAAACCAAAAAAGGGGCAATAACCTGTAGCTGCCACTGGAGCATCTCGATTGACAGAACAACGGAAAAATTTTCCCGAATTTTATCTAACAAGGCCACAACCTTGTCCCTATTTACCCAATCGAAAAGAACGCAAACTATTTACCCATTTAGGCCGCGAAAAATCTCAAGCACACTTTGATTTTTTACACAGTGATGGCTTTCGCCGCTCGCAAACCATTGCCTACCGCCCTCATTGTGAAAACTGCACGGCCTGTATTTCAGTGCGCATTCGGGTGAACGATTTCAAACAATCCAAATCTCAAAAACGGGTATGGCGGGCTAATCAAGATATCACCACCACCCGCGGCCAAGCCATTTCCAATGCTGAACAATATGCTTTGTTCAAATCTTATATTGACACCCGCCACAATAATGGCGGCATGACCGATATGTCTCTATTCGATTATCAAGCTATGGTTGAAGACAGCGTTATTGATAGCTTCTTGACCGAATACCACCTGCCAAAGACCAACCCCTCACAAATCTCTTTAGCCCCCCCAACACCTGTGCAACGCACAGATTTAATCGCTGTTGCTCTGTGCGATCATTTAAATGATGGCATTTCTCTGGTATATAGTTTTTTCGACCCCCTGCTTTCAGACCGTAGTTTAGGCACATACATTATTTTAGAGACCATCGACTATGCCAAATCGCTAGACTTACCCTATGTTTACCTGGGCTACTGGGTCAAAGGGTCTCCAAAGATGGATTATAAAGTGCGCTTTTTGCCCCAAGATCATTTGGTTGAAGGCCAATGGATCCCTATAACCAAAAACGATCTTTAAGCTCAGGACCTATTAGCCCTATAATTGTGGATCAAGGCTGATAAACCTATACAGAGCAGGTAAAAGACCTGATAAAAGGGTTAGATAGTCGACAACAATCATTTGAAAGATAAAAATGAAACTAGGCACGCCGCTGTCCCCAAACGCTTTAAAGGTTATGTTGCTCGGTTCAGGCGAGTTGGGCAAAGAGGTTATTATCGCCCTGCAACGTTTGGGTGTAGAGGTTATCGCTGTTGACCGTTATGCAAATGCCCCAGGCCATCAAGTGGCTCACCGCGCCCATGTTATTGACATGACCGATGCAACCGCTTTGCGCGCTCTTGTAGAGCAAGAACGCCCTCACCTCATCGTGCCAGAAATTGAAGCCATTGCCACAGATGAATTGGCCAAAATCGAACAAGATGGCCTGGCAACGGTTATTCCCACTGCCCGCGCCACCCAGCTCACCATGAACCGGGAAGGCATTCGCCGCCTGGCCTCAGAAGAGTTAGGGCTGAAAACATCTGGCTATGCGTTTGTCTCCTCTTTGGAAGATTTAAAACAAGCAGCCCAAGACATTGGCTTGCCAGTGATTGTAAAACCGGTAATGTCATCATCTGGCAAGGGCCAATCAGAGATTAAAACGCCAGATGAGTGCCAGACCGCCTGGAATGCGGCCATGAGTGGTGGCCGGGTGGAGGGCACACGCATCATCGTTGAAGAAAAAGTCAATTTTGACTATGAGATTACCCTGCTCACTGTCCGCTCAAAAAACGCCCAAGGCGACATTGAAACCAGCTTTTGTCCCCCCATTGGGCACATTCAAAAAAGCGGCGATTATGTTGAAAGCTGGCAACCCCAACCCATGAGCGAAAAGGCCTTGGAAAAGGCCCAGCATATCGCAGAGCAAATCACCAGCAATCTTGCCGGTTGCGGTCTGTTTGGGGTGGAGCTATTTGTCAAAGGCGATGAAGTTTGGTTTTCTGAGGTGAGTCCACGCCCACACGACACTGGCATGGTCACCATGATCACCCAGCGCCAAAACGAATTTGAACTGCACGCGCGCGCCATTCTTGGCCTGCCAGTTTCAACCGAGCTGATAAGCCCCGGGGCCAGTGCTGTCATTTATGGCGGGCTGGATGAAAAAGCCATCGCCTTTGAAAATGTCAATAAAGCCCTGGCAATTGCCAACACCGACATTCGTTTGTTTGGCAAACCTGAAAGCTATACGAGGCGACGCATGGGGGTTGCCTTAGCTCACGGACAAAGCGTTGAAGAGGCCAGACAAACGGCCAAACAAGCGGCCCAAACAGTCAAACCTGTGTCCACCCAATCATGAGCGATGGCCCAACCATATCTTTAGAAGACTTTCACCAGACCCAAACAACAAAAGCGCGGCTGGCAGGTCTGGATTTTGGCACCAAAACCATCGGCGTGGCTCTTTCTGACACCGGACAAACCATTGCCACCGGTTTGGAAACCATCAAACGTACCAAATTCAAAAATGATGCTGCCCGCTTATTAGAGATTGCAAACGAACATAACATCGCCGCCTTTATCATCGGCCTGCCCCTAAATATGGATGGAACGCATGGGCCCCGCGTCCAGTCAACCAAAGCCTTTGCGCGCAACTTGAGCCAACTTACAGACATCCCGCTTATTTTTTGGGATGAACGTCTTTCAACCCAAGCAGCAGAACGCACATTGCTAGAAGCTAACAGCAGTCGTAAGAGACGAAAAGAAGTCATCGACAAAATGGCTGCAACCTATATCTTACAAGGGGCACTCGATCGGCTATCGATGTTTTAAAAAAAATAAAGATCAACAAGAAAGCCAACAAACATGCATGACTTTTCACTTCTAGATTACATCGCTTTAACAGTCTTTCTCATCGTCGTCTTTGGTTACGGCTGGCTGATCCGTTACGGCCCCTTGAAAGACAAAAATATCGCTAGCGGCGTACAACGTGCCCGCGCCCGCTGGATCAAAACCATGGCCAAACGCGAAAACCGCATTGTTGATATGCAAATTCTAGCCAACTTATCTCAAGGCAATGCCTTTTTCGCCTCCACAGCCATTGTCATTGCCGGTGTTCTAGCCACGGCACTTGGCCGTGCCAATGAAATTGCCTCCATGCTCAACAACTTGCCGATCCCCGCTCAAAGCACACCTGATATGATCAAAATCAAAATGATATTTTTAATGATAATTTTTCTAACCGCCTTTTTTAAATTCGCCTGGGCCTTTCGTATCACCCATTACACCTCGATCATGATTCGCGCCACGCCATTAAGAGATCATGTCAACACTCCTGAGAGCAAAAAACATATTAACCGTACCATAGAATTAGCTGGTCTGGCAGGGCTGCATTCAAATGCTGGACTTCACACTTATTATTATGGCATTGCCGCCAGTGGCTGGTTTTTAAATCCGCTTGTTTTCATAGTGGCCACATTATCTGTCCTTGCGATACTTTACAGGCGCGAATACAAATCAGCCAGCCATGCGATCCTGATCGAAGACAGTTGATAAAAACGCAACAAATTAATCAAAAATAAATTTTCCTTTCAAAGCCACATTTCTCCCCTTGAGCTTTGCTAAATTTACACTTATAGAACTAGCTTTAATGAGCACGAAAAAAACATCGCCTAAAAATGAATTCCCGCACCGTCATTTACTCTCTGCTGATGACCTAACCCGGGAGCAAATCACCTTTTTACTCGACCTGTCAGACAGGTTTGCCAAACTCAACCGGCAAACAGCAAAAAAGCAAGATATCTTACGTGGTCGCACACAAATCAATTTATTCTTTGAAAGTTCCACCCGCACCCAAAGCTCCTTTGAACTGGCTGGCAAACGCCTGGGGGCAGATGTGATGAACATGTCGATCAAAACGTCCGCCATCAGCAAAGGCGAAACACTGATTGACACTGCCATGACACTCAATGCCATGCGCCCAGACCTGTTGGTTGTGCGCCATCATGCTGCTGGCGCGGTTGAACTCTTGAGCCAAAAGGTCGACTGTTCGGTGATTAATGCCGGGGATGGCAGCCATCAACACCCCACCCAAGCCTTGCTGGACGCGCTGACCATCCGCCGTAACAAGGGGAAAATAGCTCGCCTGACCGTCGCCATTTGCGGTGATATCCTGCAC
>JANQQH010000125.1 GCA_028285025.1 Hyphomicrobiaceae bacterium
CAATCAGTCATGCAACAAATGATGACCCGTTTTATAGGCTCTCAGCCGCCAGCGCCTGATAGATCATTGGTTGATGGTAGCTTTGACCAACCTTACAGCATTCAAAATTATCAGGTCAATGGTTACATCGCTGAGACACAAGTGCCCATAGGGCCATGGCGCTCTGTTGGTAATTCGTTTAACGGATTTTTCCATGAAAGTTTTATTGACGAACTGGCCCATTTCCAAAATCTTGATCCGCTCACTATGCGATTGAACATGACCAAAGGGGTCGATGAAGCCTCTTATAAAGTGCTGCAAGCGGTGGGCGAAATCGCCAAATGGTATGAACCAGCCCCAGGCGGCAAAGGACGCGGTGTAGCTTTTAATCACAGTTTTGGCACCCCTGTTGCCCAGATTATTCAAGTTGCTAAGCAAGATGACGCCATTAAAATAGAAAAAGTTTGGTGTACAGCCGATGTAGGTCCGGCCCTTGATCCTCAAAACGTGAAAGCTCAATTGATGTCAGGCATTATCTATGGCTTAAGTGCGGCCGTAATGGGCGAAATCACTTTTGAAAATGGCCAAGTTGAAGAAAAAAACTTTGACAGTTATGATGCTCTACGCATGGCAAATGCACCAGAGATAGACATAAAGATTGTACAACACAAATCTCACATCTCTGGCATTGGGGAACCAGGCACACCCCCGTCTATGCCAGCTTTGGCGAATGCGATATTTAACTTAACTGGTAAACGCATTCGAACATTGCCACTGCGTCATGAAATAGAGTTTGTATAACAAGGATAATAAAAATGATGTTGGCCCCTCCCCAACTTGACCAATTAAAAATAAGCACAAGTGCCGGTGTTTTCGTTGACAATGTCTTGCCCACAATCAAAGCGTGGCGTGCACAAAATGACAAAGTAGCCCTAATCACCTTTGTAAACCGGGAAGGCACGGCCCCCCGGCCCATTGGCGCGCAAATGGCTGTATCTGAAAAAGGGAAGTCGGTTGGTTACATTGCCTCTGACTGTCTGGGCCAAGCCATCATTCAACAGGCCCAAAGGGTGATTGAAACCAAATCAACGCAGCTTGTGCGCTATGGCAAGGGCTCAAAATATATTGATTTAAAACTCCCTTGTGGTAGTGGCATAGACCTTTATTTTGACGGCACACTATCAGACCAGCTGTTTGAACAAATGTTTGAGTTTCAAGCCAAGCGCCAAGCCTTTAGCCTTTCTATGGATGTAAGCACGGGTAGCGCCTCACTCAGTGCCGATATAAAGGGAAACGCAAATGGCTTTGATGAAACCAACAACAACCTGTTCCATCGCCATTATCTTCCCACCCCGCGCCTGTTCATTGCAGGCACCGGTTTGAACCTAATTTACCTGGCTCAATTTGCCGCCCAAACGGGATTTGAAACAAAAATCTTAAGCCATGATGAGCAAGCATGTAAGTATTTGCAAAACCTTGGCCTTCCCATTCTACCTCAAGAACCAGCCAGCTCACTTGTTAAGCAATATACAGACCCTTATACCGCTGCGGTAATTATGTTTCATGATCATGATTTAGAAGGCCCTATATTAATGCCATTGCTAGACAGTGAGTGCTTTTACATTGGCGCGATGGGCAGCAAAACCACCCATGAAAATCGGTTATTGGTTTTACAGGCCCAAGGGGTCAGTGAAGCGAATTTAGCCAAATTAAAGGGCTCAATCGGCACTTTGCCCACCTGCAAAAACCCGCCGCAAATGGCCCTGTCCATCCTTACACAAGTGATGCAAGATGCCCAACAACGAAACTTGATATGCTAAACCCTTCATTTCAGTTTTCTGCTCTGATCCTGGGCGCTGGGCTTTCAAGACGGTTTGGCCCCAGCAATAAGCTTTTGCAAAACTATGAGGGCAAGCCGATTATTCGCCATGTGGTGGATGAAATAAAAAAGCTTAACCTCAACCAAATCATCATCGTGCTTGGCCACCAGGCCGATGAGGTCCGGCAAACTTTAAAAGGTGACCCATTCACCCTGATTGAAAACCATGCATTTAAAGACGGCATGGGCACTTCCATTGCCAGAGGTGCGCAAGCGCTTGATCAAAAAAGCGACGGCGTCTTCATCTGCCCTGGCGACATGCCGTTGATAAAGGCTGAAGAATTTACAAAACTATCAGAACACTTTGTCCCCAACCAAATCTGCGTTCCAATCCATGAAGGACAAAGGGGCCACCCTGTCTTGTTTGCAAACTCATACTTTTCAGTCCTCCAACAGTGCAAAGGAGACCAAGGCGCCCGCACAGTTCTGCAAGCAAATAAAAACAACATCCAATTTATTGAAATGCCAACCACAGCTATTCATTATGACATCGACGTAGAAGAAGACATCAAATACAAAAGCTCTTGATTTCCCCCTTATCTTTCATGGTGAGATTTTTGCATTTTTAAAAGCTATGTCAAGGACGCGAAGCGCAAGTGAAATCCTTGACATAGCTTTTAAAAATGCCAAAGTCTCACCATGAAAGATAAGGGGGAACTGCTGTGAACTCTCAAGATACAAAAGTCACATGATTATCCCAGTGCACTTGATCAGTTCTTAGCCTAGTAACGTTGTCAGCTGAAAACCGAGCCATAACCCCCTCACCGCTGGTGGCTAAAAACTGGTCAGGCTGGTTTGTCGGAGCCAGCCCACACCCATCTTTTAAAGCTTGATGGCCAAGAAATTTCCCATTTGCCACATTCCAAAACGCAATCAGATTGCCGCGCGGGCAAGAAGCAGCGACGGTTTCACCTGAGCGGTCGGTTGCAACCGAACCAATATAATTTTTAAAATCTGGCAATAGGTCATTAGGCGCGTGAATGAACTTAATCTCTTGGCCCCTGTCGTGAATCCCAACAAGTTGGGGTCTATCTCCAGACGGGCCCTTATATTGACAGCCAAAAACAACACGATTGTTTTTACCAACACCAAGATGACGAATGGAAAGCTGCCGCAAGCTTTTTGAAAGTTGAACCTTTTCAACCAAATCCGCTGTAAGCCGGTTAATATAAACCAGGCAAGGGTTCATCTCTGCCAGGTTTAAAACCTGCCGCCCCATATCTGGGTGAGTCTCAATGCCCCCATTGGCAACAACGATGTGCACACCATCATCAAGCAGGGCCAAATCATGCGGCCCGATGCCATGAGAGGAAAACTCGCCAACCCATTGATAACCATTGGTCGCATCCCACACCCCAATAATGCCAACCCCGTTATCAAAATCATTTTCCGTGGTGTAAAGCAATTTGCCGTCAGGGGAAAAAACACCGTGCCCATAAAAGTGCCGCCCTTGTTTCGCAAAAAATCTCGTCGACGGGATCGTTTTAAGAGCAGAAAAAGCCACAGCAAACCGCCCGGGCCTGCGCGCAAAAACCACCACCTCTTGTGAGCCAGGCCGTACAGCAACATCATGCCCGCGGGCAGGCAAGGAGACACGCTGAACATCTCCTGATGCGTTAAACAAGCTGGCTGAAAAAGTCCCATCTTGATCACGGCGCGCACCTGCATAAAGAGGTAAAGCGGTTTTGGTATGCCCAATAGCAAGCAAGCAAGCCGACCCTGCCAACCCTAAAAACCCATGCAAAAATGTTCGCCGATCAATCACCATCAAGGGCATTAAATCCTAAAGGTAAGTCAGCCGCCACAGCAAAATTGCGAGCAAAGCCGGCGTTTAAATGAGTAATGCGGGCAGCTATTTTTTCGTAAACGCCGCGTAGGTCTTCATGACTTACAACATCAGCAATGTTTAAGTTTTCCTGTTCAAAACTTTGAAATCCTTGGTTTATTTCCTTGTAAACCATAGCCACATGTCTTTGCAAATCAACATCATTCGCAGGCAACATATTTTGAAATCCGCTCACTTCAACCAAATGTCTCAAGCCCTTTAAATAGCTTTGCATAACATCTATCGCCAAGCCAGAACGCCAAAACGCGGCCCGCTTTGGCTTAGGCCGTTCAATACTTTTACCAAGTACGGGTTTTAGGCGCACGTCATGAAGCACTTGGAACCCAGAAACAATGGCTTGATAAATTTCCTGCACAACCTCTTTGCGATTGCGGTAACGACTATTGTCAGGTTTAGGGTCTAGCATTTGATGAACAATATCAGTCTTTGGTCCCCAGCCGTCCACAACTTGGTTGGCAATCGTCACAAGATTCTGTGCAATTGTTTGCCCATAGCGGCAGGGGAAAGAATTTTTTTCTCTCAACAACTTATCTTGGTTTTGAAAAAGCACCAATTCCAAAGCTGTAAGCCCTTGCACAGCCACGCTCTTGTTCGCCAGCTTGTCAGCAGTTAAAACGGTTTGGTCTTTTTCTAAACGCAAAATTTTGCGAACAGCCCTGGCCCCACGCCCTTTTCGATCAGGCCAATAAGCAAACCGCTCACGGCGATAGAAATCAACCATCGGTCCAAAATGGATATGCTCAATAAAGGAAAAGGCCAAAACGGTTTTAGCAAATTGGTCCTGTGTCTGTGTTAAATTGGCTGGAGAGGGGGCATCACAAAGTGTTTGCATTTTTTTGTGAAGACGTACGCTTTGTGTTTGAAGCTGCAAATAACCAGGCCGAATATGCTGTTCAATCGTCTGGCGCGCCATAACAGCTAAAATTTCTTCATTGGTAGCACCCGCCACGGGAAGGGTTTGTATTAAAAAAAAGAAAATAAAAAATCTAATCATAAATTACCATCAGAGCCTAAAAATGCCAAAACCTCACCATGAAAGTTAAGGCAAAGCACGGCATTATCCGTTAGCTATTTTATAAAGAGCGCACAAATTCAATCAGCCAGTCACGTTCTTGTTTGGAAAGCTGTTTAAACCGCTCGGTTGATTGTTTCGCTTCTCCGCCATGCCATAAAATGGCTTCAAGAACAGAGCGCGCCCGGCCATCATGCAATAAAAACTCATGACCATTAACCGTTTTCGTTAAGCCCACGCCCCATAGCGGCGGCGTGCGCCATTCTCGCCCTGAAGCTTTGCCTTCAGGCCTGTGATCAGCCAAGCCCTCGCCCATATCATGAAGAAGCAAATCGGTATAGGGCCAGATGGTTTGCCCCTCAAGATGCTTATTTTTTGCCAATTTACCAGTCACGTACCTGGGACGATGGCAAGAAGCACAGCCAATTTTATGGAACAAAGCTTTGCCTTTTAACACAGATGGAGCTTTAGGGTTACGCCGTTTAGGCACTGCTAAGTTCTGAGTATAAAACAAAACAAGATCCAGCATCTCGTCAGTTACCTCAGGTTTGCCATCATTTTCCCCATGTGGGGCTTTGCGGCAAAAGGATTGCACTGACGTGCAATCCCCAAACGGAATTGGAAATAAAGACGTTGAAAGGCCAATATCACCAGCAAAAGCGGCGGCTGATTGTTGTCTTAACGAGGGCATACCAGCCTTCCAACCAAACCGACCAAGTTTTAATTTATTCTCTTGTCTTGACCAAACCCAGTTGGCTCGACCAGAAATACCATCTCCATCATGATCTTGGTTATCAACCGAGGCGAGAATATCTTTCTCTGAAATCGCTTCAAGTAATCCCAATCCAATCATTGGCGGGGTCACGCGCGGAGAAATCATCACATCTTTTGCCAACGGGCCATATTTTAAATTAGAAATACTGTATTGCGGTTTGCGCAGCTCAACGACAGTGCCATCACCCAAAGTGACAGGAAAAGGTGAGTACTCAATATTCATACGTCCTTCACCATCATGACCTTGAATAGCCAAATCTTGTAATTGATCTCCATAAGTAGGCTCATCTATCACAGCGGCCCTGCCACTGGCTAGCAAAGCTTTTTGCTTGCGAGAGCGGGGAGGCACTGAAAGGCGCAAAAACATGGAGACTTGATCATCTTGCGGCCAATTGGCTTCAGGTGTGTGCCCGCGCCCGTCTTTCAAATGGCAACGCTGACAAGACCGGGCGTTAAATAAGGGCCCAAGTCCGTCAGAAGATTTAGTCGATGCCGGTGATGAAACCCATAATTTTCGAAACAGGGCGTTACCAATTTTAAATGATAACTCTTTTTCAAAACTAAGGTTTCCAGATGAATGAGAAAAAGCATTGCGATTACGAAAACTTTTTTTTGAAGTTGCTTTGCCCCCTGGTAACTCTTCGCCAATTTCAAATGCCGCCGGCTTAACAGAGGCGGGCAAAGCCAGACTTGTCGTCTGTTTCAGAGCAAAGAAACCAGAGGTCAGTACAATAAAAAACGCCCCCGCCCCAAGGGCGAGGACATTTCGGAGAAAAAGTCGAGATAACTTAAAATTCATATTTTTTAACGAGATGGGCGCCCTCTTTTAAAAAAGAACAACGCCCACCTTAAATTAAAATTCGATACGACCACCAATAAGAACAGTGGTAAAATCTTCAAGGCCATTCACGGCAACAGCATTACCCATTGCGTCAGTGGCTGAAAAATCAATCTCATGGTGACGATAAGCAAGATAAAGTTGCATGGCGGCAGCATCAATATATTGAACAATACCTGCACCATAAACTGTAGCTTCACTACCGGTGATAATATTTGTATTGGCACCACTTAAGGCATTGGAAATAGCAGCTTCATCCGCACCGGCAGAACCATCGTTATAGAAGAAGTCGTTATATTCACCATACTCACCGTAAATAGCCGTTTTACCTAAGCTATTGAACCGTTGGAAAATGCCAGCTTTAAAATAGTAAAAGTCAGCATCAGCGCGTGTAGGCATATCATTAAATTCACGCTGTCCTGCAGCAAAAGTAAAGTTCAAACCTGTAGGATTGTGAATGATAGAGATCGAACCAGCGATTGTTTCCTCATCAACAGGGTTGCCGTCATCATCATCATCAGTATTTTCCGTGTAAGCAATGCCAGCTGCCACTTCAAAGTCGCCCAATTCTTTTTCATATGTTAAGGCAACATCCCAAATATCATCTTCACCCCAAGAGGCAGACAACGTAAAACCAGCAATTGTTGGAGTGTCATAACGTATAATATCAAATGTATCACCATTAAGATCATCAAACACATCACCAAGAGTAACACCTGAAAGACCAAGACCATTTGAAAGGCGCCATTCAAAACCACCGCCAACATCAGCAATAGCTGCATAACCGGCATAAACAGAACCAGACAAATCCATTTCAGGCGCACCATCAGATGGCTGTGAAGCAAAGCCCCATGTCACACGACCAAATTGCTCGCTTTCAATAAACATGTGAGATTCACTAATCGCCAATTCATTTCCGCCATCGTCATCATTTTGGTTAACATCAGCAGAAGATGTATTGGACAGTTCCAATTCAATAATATAACCAGCTGTCCAGCCAGGTGCAATTTTAGCATCGCCTTCAAACCGGAACATGCTCAAATCATCATTGGCATTGCCAACAACATAAGCATCACTTTCATCACCATCATCCCAGATCAAAATGCCTTTATTGACATGACCAGAAACAGTAAGTGAAACTTTGCGATTACCTTTACGAGCTGTTGTTGCTTCCAAAACAGCAACGCGCTCTTCAAGATCCGCACAGCAATCCCCGCCAAAATCTGCGGCAATTGCACTTGGGCCTGATAAGGCAAAAGAAGAAACACCAGCAAGAACTGCCAACGCCTTCAAATTAGAGTTTATGTAAGTCATAAATACACCCTTGTATTGATTAGTCTCAATCCCCCAAATTTAGCCTCTTGAATACCTGCACAAAATACAAAGATATAGTTGCAAGAAACTAAAAAGTTCTTTTAAAACAAATTGTTAGATTATTTGCGGCTACTATATCCACCCTCCGATTTTATTGCAATAAAATAAACAAAATATTAGCAAAGAAACGTGACCATAGATGTTATAATATCACATTTAGAGTTCATGACAGTTGCTAAGCTAACCCTTAGCAACTGTCATATGACCCAGATGCTATTCAGCGCCAACTTTTTCAGGATTATCCAGGCTATCAGACCCTTCAAATTCAATTGGTTTCAGATTAAGCGCTGCAACAGCTCGCTCAATTCCTTTGGTCTGTGTCGTCAAACCATCAATCGCAGCTTGTACAACAGCATTGCCTTGCTTGTTGCCTTCACCAATCATTTGGTCGTAGGCCTCAACAGTTTCAGCCCGCTTAACCATAGCACCCATCGCTTTTAAAGTAGCATCGAGCTTTGCTTGCAGTTCAGCGTCAACTTTTGCATCACGTGCCTTAACCAAGTTAGAAACACTTGGGCCCTTTACAACAGAACCATCTACCCGCTTGTAACGGCCAAGATAAACATTTTGGATACCAAGCGCATCATAGTAGTGAGAGTTATGCGTATTATCAGAAAAACAATCATGTTCTTCTTCAGGATCGTGTAACATCAGGCCAAGCTTCATGCGCTCGCCTGCCAACTCGCCGTAAGATAATGAGCCGAGACCTGTAAAGATTACAGTAAGAGCTTCATTGTCACTTTTTTTCAAAAGATCTGCACGTGCCGCCCCTTTTGCACCCCATTGACCAACCATCCACATCAGATCATCAATCAGCAAATCGGTAGAAACGCGCAAATATTGGGCCCGGCGATCACAATTCCCATTGGTGCAGTTTTTTGTGTCAAAATCACTTGCCTTCCGAGCACCTGCGCCTTTGCCAGTGCCATTTAAATCTTGGCCCCAAAGCAAAAATTCAACGGCGTGATAACCAGTTGCCACATTGGCTTCCACATCGCCAGCCTCATGCAATGTCTCAGCAATCAGTTTTTTGTCAATTGTGCTGGTATCAACATCTTTACCACCAATTTTAATTTTCTTGTTGGCAATCACATTAGCAGTATAAAGGTCATTTTCATCAGAGTCTGTGCCATAATCTTTAGACACATAATCGATTAACCCCTCGTCAAGCGGCCAGGCATTCACTTTGCCTTCCCAATCGTCAACTATGGCATTGCCAAAACGGTAAGCTTCAGACTGCTGATAAGGGACACGTGCAA
>JANQQH010000131.1 GCA_028285025.1 Hyphomicrobiaceae bacterium
AGGGGCCGCTCCCTAGCTGGCGCTTTAAACCAACAATTTGGTAATGATAATTTTGGAGTTTATGGCCGCATTATTAGCGGTGGCACGCTTTCACAAGGCGCAGCTGTTCACCTGTAATTTGGGTGCTTTAAGCGGCAGCATCATCAGCATTTGATTCAATCGGTGAAACCTCGACCTCTTTAGGGGCTGCTTCAAGAGGTTGAACAGTTTCATCATGACCATTTGCTTTGGACTGTTTCTTATCATCTGCACTGGCCGCGATCTCATCTTTGTCTTTTTTGCCGTTATGTGCATTTTGATTTCTTTGCCCGCGTTCATCCGGGCGCCGGCGCCGGTTGTTGCGTTTTCTAGCCCCGTTATTTTTAGCGTTGTTATCACGCCCACCTTCACCCTCTTGGGCTGATTGGGTGTTGTCTTGCCCGTTCTCTGCTTGGGCTTGGCCCTCTTCAGCTTGGGCGTTGTTTTGCTGAGCTGCCATGATGATGCGGTTATAGTGCTCTGCATGCTGAAGGTAATTTTCATGCCGAACAATATCACTAGAGGCCAAAGCGTCTCGTGCCAGTGAATTATATTTTTCACAAATGTGGGCCGCTGTACCGCGAATTTTTACATCCGGGCCATTGGATTCATAGTTTCTAGTCAATGGGTTTTGTGCCTTACGGCCCCGTCCCCGTCCACGTCTATTTGATTGTGCTTGCCTCATCGGCTTCCATTCAAAGTTTCACTATTGTCGTTAAAATTTTAAGTTGCGTCCTTTTATAATATGAACGACTTTTAAAAAGCTCTGTTTCAGAGCAATACTTTAAACCTTTCAACAGGAATAATTTTAAGGCCTCTTGGTTTGAGTTAAGACCGTTTGTCTTTTTCCTTAGAATTTTGACAAACGCTGCGCATTCGTTGTTAAACAGCGATTTTTCTCAAACACAAATGTGGAAACCACCCATAAATTATAACTAACGACGTGACATTTAAAATGTCATAGTACGTTAAAATAAATTGCCCCGATTGATATCATCACTGCCCATCTGATAAGGCCATTTTTTGATTTTTCAATCGTTAAGATTAGTGTCTAAAAAGACCTAAAAAGAAGTCCCTCAATTTTCATGGCCAATTATTATTTAGTCTTTCTTTTTCAACCAACTTAATTTCAAAACCAACCGCCCTTACAGAATTGAAAATAAATACGGCATGAAAATGAAATCTCATTTTATTTGTTCATTCTTAAAGTTTTTCCCCAAAACATTACCG
>JANQQH010000149.1 GCA_028285025.1 Hyphomicrobiaceae bacterium
TTTTTGGTGATGCTTAAGCGGGTATCTTCCACAGTAATTCCGGCAATTCCAATTTCCAAAGGAAGTCCCTTTTTTTTGTCTAGTATAGTTCGCAAAAAAACTTCTGGAACACGTTTTATCCCCTCTTTCAGATCTTCTACAATGTCATCAAAGTTATGATTTTGTTCTTTATTGGGATCCTGCTCTCCTTGAGCAAAAGCAGGCGTGACAACATAATAAGATCTACTATTTTCCGCCTTGGCATGTTGGGCAGGAACCAAAACAAGTCCAAGGTAGGTCAATCCCTTCAAAATAATAAGTTGAAAAATAAAACGTCTCACGTCACTGATCTCTTGAATGTTTCATCATACTTAAAATGTTGGTTTTAAACGCGAAGAAATCTCCCCGGAATCTTCTAACGCAGAAGACACCACCGGCTGTAATTTGCGTTGTGGTATTGGACTGAAAATTTGATTTTTTAAAGAACGAGCTGAATGTGTGCGTTTTAACAACGCCGCCTCATATTGCCCTTTGGTTTGTTGTAAAGCTTGTTTGGCTTGCACCAATTCTTTAATCGCGCCATGCTCACTAATCTGGGTATCGATGGTCTCTATTCTTAAAGCCAAAGCTGAGGTCACGGTGGTGATGACGTTAATGGGCAACATGGAAATTGCCTGCAATTCACTCGGCTTTTTGACAGTAAAAATACTTAAAAAACCATTGTCATCAAAATCCACTTTAATGGTTTTGTGAATGAAAAAGGCTCTGTCTAAATCCATCTGCATTAACGGCGCTTTATTGGGCAAAAATACCATTTTGTGTAATTGGCTCTTATCAAATGTATAAGTTAGCTCATATGCCAAACGTGGGCGATAACACAATCCTTTGCCGCAATCTCCTAACAAAGAAGGTTCACCCGAGTAATCCTTCCAACTGGCATTGTGAACCTGGAAATCCTTGTAAGACCTGTTCAATGCCATGCTATCAAAGCGAGGGTCATGCCGTTTCGTGATGAAAGAAATTGGCCAATTCTTTTTATTTTTGCCTTTAAGAAAGGGATCTAAGTTTTGGCATTTATAAATGGCTGCAAGCTCAAATTCTTTCTCACAATTTGCAGAATGAAACAAACGTGCATTTGAAAGCACCAGCCCATTAAAATATGTCTGCGCTCGTGCAACGTCCTCAGGGTCAAGTGGATCAAAACTATGCTTACCTAAAGAGACAGTTTTAGCCGCTTGCTCACTTTCAAAGACATTCGGCAGTTGGGCAAAAGCTTTCACCAAATTTAAAATAATTTGTCCTGTTTTGTCAGTGCTGGTTAAACTAACAGATTGCAAAAAGCCATTGGTGCCATACACAATATCAATTGTATCATGATAAAAAGGATTAGGTTGATAACGCATAACGTAGCGATGATGGGGATCAGATATAAATCGGGTGCCCAAATATTGTAGATCAAATTGCCCAATGTCCTTATCAAACAACAATTCAAACTCAACCAACCCCTTTGGCAAGGCATAACTCATCCCCCTAGCGGCCCTGTCCTCTTGTGCCAGATCAAAAGGGGTTTCACTGGTCAGGGCCGTGCACCCAAGCAAAGCCAAGGGTGAAAAAAGCAAGAGCAGAAATGTCAGGACTTGAGACCAACGCATACAAAACTTCATATTTCCATCCTCTAAACTCTTGAACCAAACAGGGTGGTTATCACCAAATCTGCCGCATGGTGATTATTTTCGCGCACTTTCAAACTGGGCTTGGAATTGCCGGAAATCAGCTTTTGACTTAATCAATTCAGCTTCTTTTTTTGCAGCATCCCTTTGTTTGTTTAATAAATTCACACGCAATGTGAGCCCTTCAGAAACCGCTTTCAACACCTCAACGGGCAAACTGCTCACAGCTTCCAATTCACTTGGTTTGTCAATTTTTACCAGTTGCAGAAAACCATTTGCGTCAAATTCAATATTGTGAACTTTTTTCACAAAAAAAGCGCGACGCAAATCAATCAGAACAGGCATGGCCCGATTGGGCAGTTCAATGATACTGGTCTTAAATTGCCTGACCCATCCTTTGTCCTTTCCATTTGTCTGATAAAGACCATATTCCAAACGATAAGGCTCTTTTGGGCGATAACACACCCCTTGCGTACAGTCCGGCATAATAAAAGCATCGTTAAATGAAACAGGCTGAATGGAAGGCTCAGAAATTTGAAAATTATCTAAGTGAATATGAACTTTGAAGGTTGGCAGGGCTTTAATACCGTTGCAGGCTTTTGTCGTTTGTGTTTTTACATTTTTAAAAGCAGCAACAGCGTCTGCACTCGCATCATATTTATTTTTAGCCTCTATGACTTCTCTTTCTAGTTCAGCTATTCGTCTCGTGTTCTCTCTATGATTTTGTCTTTCAGTTGAAAGGGTCTTACCTTTAGGTATATTATTAGCAATGTTTTCAGCTATCTTTTTATTCTTTTGCAGTAGGATTTCTTTTTCCGACATTAATTTCATTAATTTTTCCAAAGCTTCCTTTTCTTTCTTCTTTTTCTTAGCTTCCTCTTCTAAATAAATTCCCCCAGTTTCATCAACCCTTTCAGCAAACGTCTCACAGCCAAGAATTAGTTGGCGCTTATTTTCTGCAATCGCATCATTAAATTCACGCATTAATGTTTGCACTTCTTGATCTTGGGTCGGATCAATAATCTTTTGTATGATAAGAGGCGAATTGGCTGGCACCTTTTGGGACTCAAAGCCCGAGAAAGCCTTAAATGCTTTTGCCACATTCACCACAACATCAGGTGTTTTATCATCAGTGGTTGAATGAATTTTTTTGATTAAAGAATTGCGCCCAACCTGCACGGTAATCTCATCTTCATAATTGGGCAAAGGCTGATATTGCAGATTAAACTCCAGCTCCGGGTCTGGAATGTATTGCACAGGTGAGTGCGTCAGAACATATCGACCTTCAGCCGCCACATAATGCAGTTGAAACTCCACCACCCCTTTGGGCAAAGCATAATAAACCCCGTTGGCATCAAGTTTCTGATCTGCCCCCAGATGTTGCAAATTATGAGACCCAAGAAACGTGCAGCTCCCCAAAGCAATAACAATCAAAGGAAAAATAACCGCTGTTTGAAAAAAACGCCAATACAACCTCACAACGTACTCCCCAACTTTACGCACAACCCAAGGTTATTAAGCATAAATATATTGTTGATGTCACGGGGATAAAGCTAGTTTTTATTTTTAAGTTGCAAGCAAGTAACAGTCGTTACTTTTAGGTTTAAAAATATGTTTTAAATATATGGTGATAATATTTAAATTGTAATTTCTTATTTTGAGCGATGATAATAAATTTTACAAAAATAAACAAAACAAGGAGTTTTTGTAATTATTTTTATTGAAAGTAAAACAGACTTTCCGATGTCTTTTTATCCTAAAAAATGAAAAATTTCTCCATAAAGACACCTTATAACTTTCCTCTTAACCCATTTGTTCTCATCTGTTTGATCCAGCCATTGAGAGGTTGCTGAGGAAGTATTCATATCCTCTTATACAGGCCAAAAGCTAGGGCCCAAAAATGTCAAAAAATGAAACACATAAAAAAAGCGCAGCTTTTTAAAAAAGCTGCGCTTTAAAGGATCAAATTCATCAAATCAGGCTAGCGAAGAATAATTTGGAAATTTGATCCGTTTTGACAGGTCTTTCTGGCCGAATAAGCCGTAAACACTTTTGACCATTTGCCAATCCCTTTGGTCTTAGGCTTGCGATATTGAATGCGTACATAAGTTTGTTTCGCATTAACCCGCTCCAACCGCCGGGTTTCTTGCCAATTGCGCCCAGCAGGGATCAGTTGGTTTTTCGTTGGCTCAGAACGCCATTTTGAATAAGCCGGATCATAATAATCCATATCAATGATTTTGATGGTGGCCCCTGTTTTGTTAATAGCGCTGACATAAACATTCTTGCAATGCGCCCCCGCATGAGCTGTGGCTGAAAACAGCGAGCCTGCAATTAAAAAGGAAGCAATTTTAACGCTGGTGCGAAGGGATGGGAAAAGTGTATTAAACATTTGATTTCTCCTAAAATAATTTGTTCAGTTCCTGTGTTGATGAGGCTGACTATGGCGGCGTGGCGGAGAGAAAACCAGTTAAGAATAATTAATGTTAGAATGGCCATTTTTCTAGAAATATGAAGGAGTTGTTCAGAATTTATTCATCAAGAATCAAAGTGAAAACGGGCAAAAAAATAAACAAAAAAGGGGCATTTTTAATAAAAGCACTTGTCAGCCCCGCGAATATATCTGATATAGTGATCTTGGGAGGTTGGCAGTGGACGGATCCATCGCCAACCGGGTCAGGTCCGGAAGGAAGCAGCCCTAACGATCTGGAAACGGGTCGCCGTCCAACCTCCTAC
>JANQQH010000179.1 GCA_028285025.1 Hyphomicrobiaceae bacterium
AAATCACTGATACCAGAGGCCGCCAAGGTCTTAATCGGCCCAGCAGAAATGCCATTGACCCGAATGCCATCTTTGCCCAAATCAGCTGCCAAATAGCGCACACTGGCCTCTAACGCAGCCTTTGCAACCCCCATCACATTATAATGAGGCGTCACTTTTTCAGCACCGTAATATGAAAGGGTTAGCAAAGAGCCCCCCTCATTCATCATTTTCTCTGCTCTTTGCGCAATTGCAGTAAAAGAATAACAAGAAATGTTCAGCGAATTTTGGAAATTTTCCGGGCTTGTGTCCACATAACGCCCATCCAATTCATTTTTATCAGAAAAAGCAATGGCATGCACCACAAAATCAAGTGTACCCCAACGCTCTTTAAGCACCTCAAACACCGCATCCGTTGAAGCGGCATCTGTTACATCGCAAGGTAAAACAAGGTCAGAGCCAAGTTGGCCCGCCAAAGGCTCAACCCTTTTTTTCAACGCATCGCCTTGATAGGTCAAAGCAATTTCCGCGCCTTGATCATAAGCCGCCTTAGCAATCCCCCAGGCAATTGAACGGTTATTAGCAACGCCCATGATCAAGCCGCGCTTACCCGCCAAAAGTGTCCCCGAAGCGGTCATAGTGCAAAGTCCTTTTCTAAAAAACTTAAATTTTGGCGCATCCTACACAAAACAACGTTCACGTCCAGCGCTAGCTTGCTTGCAGGCAAAAAAAAAGCAATAAAAAGCTTGAGGTAGCATGAATAAATATTTGTTTTTAAGAAAAATAAAGAACAAAGAAAAAAATTACCTCTTTTGCCCAAATTCCCCAATCATTCGTGCAAATGCCCGCGTACCCTTTTGAAAACTTATAAGATTGTACTTTTCATCTGGCGCGTGAATACAATCATCATTCAGGGCAAAACCAACGAGTAAGCAATCAAGACCCAATTGCCGCTCAAAAACCTCAACAATCGGAATAGATCCTCCGCACCCCAACATCATCGGTGCGCGCCCAAACTCTTGCGCTAAAACCCGGCGCGCCACATCCATATGCGGTTTGCCAAGATCAAACGCCACAGCTTGAGACCCGTGAGGGTCTGAAAATTCAACCCTCACCTCAGGTCCGCACTGGTTGAGCAAAAACCGTTTAACCGCCTCAATCACCTGGCCTGGCTCTTGACCTGCCACCAAACGAAAGGAAAGTTTTGCATGCGCTTTAGAAGGAATAACCGTTTTATGTCCCGGCCCCATATACCCACCCCACATACCATTTATCTCAATCGTTGGGCGGCACCATAATTGCTCCAACACAGAAAAGTTTTTCTCTCCTGCAGATCTCGACAATCCAATATCAGACAAAAAAGCAGCCTCATCAAACCCGCTGGCCCGCCATTGAGCAATCAGCTGATCATCAGGCATCTCAACCCCGTCATAAAAACCGGGCACCTGCACCGCACCTGCCTCGTCATGCAGCGCACCCAACCCCTTGGCCAAAACTTTTAACGGATTGAGCGCCGGGCCCCCATACATGCCTGAGTGAAGATCTCGGTTTGGTCCGGTAACAGTCATTTCAAGGCTGGCAAGCCCGCGCAACATCGCGGTGATCGCAGGGGTGTCCTTATCCCACTGCAAGGTATCACAAATCAAAGCAAAATCAGCTTTTAACTCACCAGCCCGTTCAGCCAAAAAACCATCCAAAGAGGGGCTGCCACATTCTTCTTCTCCCTCTAGCAACACAGTAATGTTCAAGGGTATATCTCCAGTTTCTTCATACCAGGCGCGCGCAGCTTCTATAAAAGTCAAAAGTTGCCCCTTGTCATCTGAAGATCCACGACCATGAATGATGGTTCCATTGACACGATCCTCAAGCAGGCGCGCTTCAAAGGGCGGGTGGGTCCATTCCTCTAGCGGGTCAACAGGCTGCACATCATAATGGCCGTAAAACAACAAGTGCGGCGCATCTGGTGAGGCTTTCGAGCGGTATTTCCCCAGCACCATAGGGTGCCCTGTTGTTGGCGCCACTTCTCCTTCAAAGCCAGCCGCCTGTAAAAAGCTCTTGGCCATATGGGCCGCTTTTAAACAGTCTTCCTTAAAGGCCGGGTCAGTAGAAACACTTTTCACAGCAATAAACTCAAACAAACGCGCCAAAGCTTGGTTTTGAGTTTGATCTAACCGATTTAAGACACGATCCATTGCTTAACCTTCCCTCACTTTACAGACTGCTAAAAAAATCATTTCAATATTAGTTATGCCTGATAGCCTGCGGGTGATAAAATATAAAGTCATTTGAAATTTCCCAAAAGATATCCACAAAACGAGAAAAACCCGATCAAAAGGACTGTTATCCTTAATAATTCAGCATGTTATTGATGAAAACTTCATAAAACAGATAAAAGGCAAGGATAAGCTGATTATTCTTAAACAGACAAAGGCCAGGCTTTAAAGCCTGGCCTTAAAACAGTCTAAACTGAGATTATCCCACCCAAAATCTAAACAGAAATATCAACTACACCGCCTACTCCAGGTGCCGTGTTATTCACAACAGCCTTCATATTTTCAGCCGAAGCTTCCAGAAGCTGCGCAACAGAACGCTCAGCGCCAGCATTCATTTTAGCGATTTTACCTGCCACAGCCATTTGTACCTGCGCTTGGGATGAAGCGGCGGCCGCTGCTGCAAGTGAAGGACCCATGATGAACAATCCTTTAAAAAAACCTTATATAGCATT
>JANQQH010000193.1 GCA_028285025.1 Hyphomicrobiaceae bacterium
CCGTATGGGTCACACTGGCTGGCCCGCCAGATAGAATCACAGCCTTTGGCTGCATTGTTTCAAACGCTTTTTGCGCGGCATTAAACGGGACAATTTCGCAATAAACACCCGCCTCTCGCACCCGCCGGGCTATTAGCTGGGTGACTTGCGAGCCAAAATCTATAATGAGGATTTGTTCTGTCATAGAAGGGTGTTACGCCAATCTAATTTCAAGTGCAAGAGGCAAGCGGCTATCTTAAAAGCTTTTTGATTATACTTTCCTTTTCTCAGGGCAAATCAAGCCGCCAAAAGCGTAATTCCTTGGTCTTTTTGAGCCGCCGGAAGGTTCTGCTGGCTTTTTTATACAAGAATTCAGGGCCAACAGTTACAGGTTGAAAACAAAACTTTTTTGGCAAATCGGTATAAAGCGAGCGCGGCGGGGTTTTGCCAACAATTTGCTTTAATTTAGCTCCGCAGTCGGCCTCATGCATATAAATGGTTTTGATGTTAAGTTCCGCGCGCAAAAACCAAACGGCCGCACTTAATGTGGCTTGATCCCATAACTTTATATGCGGCGTGATCACCTCAGAGACGTAGCGCCTTAAATCACTGCGTCTAATGGGCACACTGCCAAATTTGACTTCTTCTTCTGCTTCGTCTTGGCGCTCCACATAGGCCGTGCACCATTTTACATAACGCAACCAGTCGGTTTGCAGCTCTTCGATTAAGGCTTGGCCGGATTGAACGTCCACATCAAAGCGTGCCCAAGACAATGTGTTAAGGCCAGCCCTGGCGTTGGGATGATCGCGATAAATAAACGGCTTTAACCCCTTATTTTCAATCAAAGATTTATAAGCCTGATCATGCTGATTGGAAAAATTTAAATGCAGCACCAAGTTGGGCTCTGGTCGGGTGGTTTGTTGCCAATAGTCCCCTCGCTCGAGCCCCCATTTGCCAACCGTTAAGCGGTAACACAAAGGGTCGATTGGCCAAAGGTTGACCAAATCTTGGTATGTAATTTGACCATTGCCAGCCTTGGCAATCAGTTGTTTGAGCAGCGGGCGGTCCAAAAGCGGCGCAAAATGGCTTTGTTTGATGGCACGTACCGTTATCCCCTCACCCACGACAGATGACAAAAGGGTCAAAGCATAACGGTCTTTAAAGTAGTAATAGAGCGTTCTGTCTTTGGGCAGAGCGGTAATGATGTCATTGATTAGCTGGTCTTTCATAAGATCTTTATCTTATACAAAGCAAAACCAGAATCAGCCTTTCTTTTGCAACAGTGCGATGAAAAATCCATCTGTTTCATGCTGGTGGGGGGTAAGGGTTAAATAGGTCTGATTACCATTGGCTGAAACCAGTTCAGCCCCATTGCCAACTTTCGCCCATTGCTGGTGATAAGGGATTGGTTCTAAGCTTGTCTTGGTTTGCAAAAGAGTTGAAATTTGCTCTTCATTTTCTGCAGGTAATAGCGAACAGGTGACATAAACCAACCGGCCACCTGGTTTTAAATATGCCACGGCTCTGTCTAATACCGTTTTTTGCTCTTTAAGACGCATGTTTAAGGATTTTTCTGACAGCCTCCATTTTGCGTCTGGATGACGCCGCCATGTGCCGCTGCCTGTACACGGGGCATCGACCAGTACGATATCCATTGCCCCTTTCAGACCTTCAAGGGTTCCCTCATTGCTAGCCTCATAGGTTTGAACATTGCGGCAACCAGCGCGCTTTAAGCGTTCAAAAATGGGGCGTAAGCGCTGTTTATCATTATCATAGGCGTGAATCTGGCCTTTATTTTCCATCAAGGCACTGAGCGCCAGTGTTTTGCCTCCAGCGCCAGCACATAGATCTAATACCTGATCGCCCGGTTTGGCCCCGGTAAGCAGGCAAGCCAGTTGTGAGCCTTCATCTTGGATTTCAAACCAGCCTTTGCCATGGGCAGCTTCAGCTTCCAAGTTGGGAGCTTTTTTGCCACCCGTGATTGGAGTAAAGCGCAGGGCTGTTTGGCAAAGTCGCGTTTGGCCTGGCTCATATCTAGAAAGGGCTTTGACCACTTTTTCAGAATTTGCCTTTAAGTCATTCACGCGAATGTCAATTGGCGCGCGCAAACACATAGCCTTTGCCTCGTCTATCAATCCTTGTTGGAACTGTTTGGTTAAAGGGTCTGCTAGCCATTCTGGGATGTTGGCTTGCACCCAAGGTGGGGCCTCTATAAGCGCCTCATCTAACCCTTTTTCAAGGCAAGTAACTTCGTGATCAGATAAAGGATCCGGGGCAAATTTATCGCCTTCAAAGCTGGCTGTTAAACTTTCAGTTGTTTGTCCCCACAGATATACAGCGGCGGCCAATGCAAGGGCGCGCGGTTCATCCTTTTCCATCACCCAAGCAAGGCTGGCTTTATGGCGTTGGCAATCATAAACCAAATTACCAATCGCGGCTCTGTCTTTGCTGCCGGCAAAACGATGGGAGCGGCCCCAGTCGCTCAGGCCATGTTTCACAGGCAAATGACGTTGCTCAATGGTGTCTAAAATTTCTATTGCGGCGCTAAGCCATCCGGTAAATTTCATAGAAATAGTTCACTTAAGAGCCTAAAAGGGTTTGATCAGCCTATCATTAAATGATCTGGGCTTTTCAAAACCCATTATGTTATTTGGCCCCAGGATAATTCGGGCTTTCTCTGGTAATGGTTACGTCATGAGCGTGGCTTTCGCGTAATGACGCGCTGGAAATGCGCACAAATTGAGCCTTTTCTTGCAACTCTTTTATGGATGCTGCCCCGGTATAGCCCATGGCAGCACGCAGACCGCCAACCATTTGATGTAAGACAGAGCCAACAGGGCCTTTATAAGGCACTTGGCCTTCAATCCCCTCTGGCACCAATTTCAACTGATCGTTTACTTCTTGTTGGAAATAACGATCGGCTGAGCCGCGCGCCATGGCGCCAACAGAGCCCATGCCGCGATACGATTTATAAGAACGCCCTTGATAAAGGAACACTTCGCCCGGGCTTTCGTCTGTTCCGGCAAGCAAAGAGCCAACCATCACACAATCAGCCCCGGCGGCCAAAGCTTTGGCCATGTCGCCTGAAAACTTAATGCCACCATCAGCAATCACAGGGGTGTTGGTTTTTCTGGCAACGTCAACCGATTCCATAATGGCTGACAGTTGTGGCACCCCAACCCCGGCCACGATCCGCGTGGTGCAAATGGAGCCAGGGCCAATTCCAACTTTCACCGCATCGGCACCTGCGTCAATCAAGCCCTTGGTCCCCTCACCTGTGGCCACATTGCCGGCGATTACTTGCACATTATTAGAAATGGTTTTGATCCGCTCGACCGCATCAAGCACTTTTTTTGATTGCCCGTGGGCTGTGTCCACGACGATGATATCAACGCCTGCATCCAGCAAGCGCTCGGTGCGCTCATAACCATCATCGCCAACTGTTGTGGCTGCGGCTACACGTAAGCGGCCTTGCTCATCTTTTGATGCATCTGGGTGCTGGCGGGCTTTTTCAATATCTTTTACTGTGACCAAGCCAGTGCAATGATAGGCCTCATCAACCACCAAGAGTTTTTCAATCCGGTGTTGGTGCAATAAGCGTTTGGCCTCTTCCAACCCTACATTTTCAGAAATGGTGATTAAATCTTTGGTCATCAACTCAGAGACGGGCTGATTTTCATTGTCAGCAAAGCGCACGTCCCGGTTGGTCAGAATGCCGACCAATTTACCGGAGGGCTCCACCACCGGAATGCCTGAAATCCGGTGATGATCCATCAATTTTAGCGCATCTGCCAACGTGGCATTAGGCTTAGTGGTCACCGGGTTGACCACCATGCCAGATTCAAACTTTTTAACCTTTTCCACCTCTGCTGCTTGCTGTTCCGGGGTAAAATTGCGGTGGATCACCCCTATGCCGCCGGCTTGGGCCATGGCAATGGCCATATTGCCATCTGTCACTGTATCCATAGCGGAAGAAATAATAGGAATATTGAGCTTAATGGAATTTGTTACCCGGGTTGATGGATCCACTTGGGCTGGCATCACCTCAGAGGGGC
>JANQQH010000135.1 GCA_028285025.1 Hyphomicrobiaceae bacterium
AAGCATTGGTCATTTTGGTCAGTGAAGATAACAGTGTTGAAAACCGCATCATTAACATACCAGCTAATTTGCCAGCTTCAGCTTTGAGCCAGGCAGCAAATTATTTAAACGCACACCTTGAAGGGCGCACATTAAATGAAGCCAAAAAAGCCATTGAAACAGAATTGAAAAACCAAACCGCTGAACTTGATGAGCTTACAGCCAAACTGATCAAATCCGGCCTGGCCATCTGGTCAGGCGATAGCAATGGCAAAAAAAGCTTGATTGTGCGCGGGCGCTCTAAATTAATCGAAGATATCGATGCCGCCCAAGAGCTGGAGCGGGTCCGCAAATTATTTGATGATTTAGAAACCAAAAATGAACTGGTGGACTTGCTTAGCGCCTCTGAACAAGGCAGCGGTGTACGCATCTTTATCGGCTCTGAAAACAAGCTTTTCTCACTCTCAGGCTCTTCGATCATTGCCGCCCCCTTTAAAGATAGCGACCGAAACATAGTCGGCGTTATGGGCATAATCGGCCCCACCAGGCTTAATTACGCCAGGATTATTCCTATGGTTGACTATACCGCCAAATTAATGAGCCGCTTAATGAAGCTGTAAAAATGTTCAAAGAGTTCTTTTTTTTACCCAATTTTCCATTATATCAAAGGGTGTAGAGCAACGATTTTTCTGCTAAACAGCAAGCAAACTTAAAAAATCAATCACACCATCGGGCAAGAATACTTAAATAAATCAGCACGCCCCGTAAAACTAATGGCAAACCAATGAGTGATAAAGCACAAATGAATGATAAACCCTCCCCTGCTGAACAAAGCAGCGAAAAACCATTAGAACAAAAAGCAAATGACCCGGCAAGCAGCACGCCAGATAATGAAATTTCCAAGCCAAAGGGCCAAGAAAACGTGACACCTATGGACGAACAAAATACGTCAACACCAGATGCAGAAACACATGCTTCAGATCAACCCGATCAAGAAGAACAAACTGAAATTGACCCAATAGAATCTCTAAAGGCTGAAAACAAACAATTACAAGAAAAACTGCTGCGCTTAACCGCTGATATGGAAAATTTGCGCCGCCGAACCGAGCGTGAAAAACAAGATATGGCCAAATATGCCATTTCTAATTTTGCCCGCGACATCCTCACCGTTGACGACAATATGGGCCGCGCGCTGGCAGCCGTTCCTGAAGAGGCTATTGAAAAAGACCAAGCCTTAAAAGCATTGGTAGACGGCATTGAGATGACAGGGCGCGAGCTGGTCAATGTGTTTGAGCGCTATGACATCACCCGCGTTGACCCTAAGGGGGAAATTTTTGACCCCAATTGCCACCAAGCCATGTTTGAAATGCCCAACCCAGAAGTGCCTGCTGGCACCATATTAGAAGTGGTTGCCACCGGCTTTATGATTGGCGAGCGCGTGCTGCGCCCAGCGATGGTTGGC
>JANQQH010000241.1 GCA_028285025.1 Hyphomicrobiaceae bacterium
GGTCAAGCCCGGGATGACAGGGGGATAGGTATGGGATAAAATTGAGACAGCGGAACATTTGGCGAGGTTGTTCTAGGTAACACTTATTATTTTTGGCATTAACATTTCATTCGTCTAAATAAATATTTCGTATAAAAAACAAGGATATAAAAGCTTGCTCACCCTCTACATCGACGCCGACGCCTGCCCGGTCAAAGACGAAGCCGTCAAAGTCGCCGTGCGCCATAACCTGCCCATCATCTTTGTCGCCAATTCATGGATGCGGTTAGACGATCACCCTCTAGTTCAGCGCATCATCGTAGAAGAGGGGGCAGATGCGGCAGATGACTGGATTTATGATCAGGTCCAAGAAGATGACATTGTCGTCACCAACGACATCCCCTTAGCAGCCAGGGTGATGGAAAAAAGCGCCACAGCATTGCGCCCCAATGGCAAACCCTTCACGCCAGACAACATCTCCATGGCGCTGGCCATGCGCGAGCTCAATCAAGAATTGCGCGAAACGGGCGTGATAAAGGGGCATAACCCCGCGTTTACCAAAACCGATAAATCAAACTTTTTGCAAGAATTAGAAAATTTAATACAAAGACTTATGCGCAAAAGCTAATATTTATAAAAAACCATATCCCCCCTTTTTCAGTTGGTTTTAATATGGATGACACAAGCACAACGTTATATACTGAGCAAAACAGTGTAATGGGGGCAGAATAGCCAATGCAAATCAATGGACAAAATTATCAAACCATATGGTTGAATGAAGATGGCTGGTCCGTCGACATCATCGACCAAACCAAACTTCCCCATCAATTCCAAATTGAAAATCTAACCACCGTTGAAGATGCCGCCCGTGCCATTAAAGACATGCTGGTGCGCGGCGCCCCCTTGATCGGTGCAACGGCTGCCTATGGTTTGTGTTTGGCATTAAGAACTGATGCCAGCAACGAGGCCATGGAAAAAGCCACCCAGTTTTTAAATGCGCAACGCCCCACAGCAGTGAATTTGCGCTGGGCACTGCAAGTGATGCAAAAACACGTTGCTGATAAGCAAGGCGATGAGCGCATCGAGGCAGCCTACACAAAAGCAGCAAAAATTGTCCAAGACGATATCGAAACCAACCGCATGATCGGCATTCAAGGCCTTTCCCTGATCAAAGAGCTTGCCGCGCGCAAAAATGGTGAGCCAGTGAATGTGCTGACCCATTGCAATGCTGGTTGGCTGGCCACCACCCAATGGGGCACGGCCACCTCGCCGATCTATCATGCCCACAAAGAAGGGCTCCCCGTTCATGTCTGGGTGGATGAAACCCGCCCGCGCAATCAAGGCGCGAGCCTGACAGCCTATGAGCTGTTACATGAACAAGTCCCCCACACTTTGATTGTTGACAATGCCGGCGGCCATTTGATGCAACACGGCCAGGTCGACCTTTGCATCGTTGGTACAGATAGAACAGCGGCCAATGGCGATGTTTGCAACAAGATCGGCACCTATTTAAAAGCTCTGGCCGCGCACGACAATAATGTGCCGTTTTATGTTGCCTTGCCAACCTCAACCATAGACTGGACGTTGAACAATGGCTTTGACATTCCCATTGAAGAGCGCTCAAGCGATGAAGTGTTAAAACTGGCAGGTAGAACGCAAGCCGGTGACCTGACCGAAATTGACTTAACAGTCCCTGGCGTAAAAGCGGCCAACCCAGCCTTTGATGTGACGCCAGCCAAATACGTCACAGGGCTAATAACAGAAGCAGGTATTGTCGAGGCTTCACCCCAAGGCCTCCAATCTATCCAAGAAAAAGCCGCTTAACTGAGGTCTCAGCACACCTCCTCGTAACTTCCATGGTGAGACGTTTGCATTTTAGAACGGCTTGTCAAGGATTTAGACTTGCGCTGCGTGTCCTTGACAAGCCGTTCTAAAATGCAAAAATCTAACCATGGAAGTTAAGGGGAGGGCCAGGCTCGGGTTATGACAAGGTCAAAAGAAGATTTATCAAATGAGATTATAAAGGCCGCCATTTATCTCAAACGGCAAAGGCTAACACCGGCGCATACTGGCAATGTCTCTGTCCGTTTTGAAGATGGCATGTTAATCACCCCCACAGGGCTGCCATATGAAAGCTTAGCGGCACAAGATATTGTGTTTGTTTCTCAAGAGGGAGAATGGGATGAAGCTGGGCGTGCGCCTTCAAGTGAATGGCAATTCCATTTAGCTGCTTATATAGCCAATGCAGGCGTCCAAGCCCTGGTTCACACCCACTCCAATTATGCCACCACACTAGCTTGTGCTGGCAAGCAAATCCCACCCTTTCATTATATGGTAGCAGCCGCTGGTGGCGATACAATCCCGTTGGTGCCGTATGCCATTTTTGGCTCCAAAGAATTATCAGATCATGTAGCAAAGGCCTTTGCTAACAGAAAGGCGTGCCTAATGGCACATCATGGGCTGTTGGCAGGGGAGAGAACGTTAGACAAAGCTGTTGAACTTACCGAGATTATAGAAGATCTCGCCCAACAATATTGGGCTGTTTGCCAGCTGGGAGAACCAACCCTTTTAACTAACCAGCAGATGCAAGAGGTGCTGGAAAAATTCAAAACCTATGGCCAGCAGGATGTATAGTTTTTTACAACGATTGCCAACCAAATGGTCTGGAAAATGCCAATACCTGCCATGATCATCACTAAATTCAGTATCAAAATAACAAATCAGCCTCGCCAATAAATTGTGTTATATGACTGTAAGCTAATCAGGCACTAAACATTGAGAATTGAGAGTATTATTCATATGACGTCTGTCATCACAGCAACCATTTACTATGACCCGTCAGAAGCACTTGTCGTTTCTTCTTTCCTGGAAGCCAATGGCATAGTGAATTTTATTCCAGATCTATATCTCACCACAAATACATGGCATTTGACCCAAGCTTGGAATGGCATCAGGATATGGGTGCTTGAAACATCATTAGAAGAAACCAAGGAACTCCTGAAGCCTCAGTCGTTGCCTTCGGAACACCAAAAACAACAAAGAAAAGCGCTCAAACCAGACCTTATCCATCCAAAGATCAAGTGGTTCGACCTACTGATAGCGATTACGGCTACTGTCTTTTTCTCTGTCCCTATGCCGGTCTGGCGGCGGCGCAAGCGAGCCACAGAATAATTGGTGGGTGGAGTTAAGCAAGTAGCGGAGTTTGTAAGAAAGGCTAAACTGGGGCAATGGCATGTTTTCAAAGGCCGTGCGTTTTACACTTGCTGCGTGCCATTTGTTAATTCTAATAGAGCATCAAATGATTTGTCTCTCAAGGTAACATCCTGACTAGAATTTCTATTTTCATCTTTATAAACATATTCCAAAACTTCATAACAAAATTTATCTTTGCCCAAGGCTTGAGCCTGTGTACTGCAAATTAGCAATATACAAATAAGACAATAATTAGCGATAAATCGTGTAAAATATGTAGCTTTCATTATCAGTGGCTTGGGCTGATTCTGCTCTAAGTATCCAATAATAACCAAAAGGAGATTCAAAATCAGCAGTGATGGTTCTTCCTTGTGTACTCAAGGGAAGAATGCTTAATCCTACCTGTTTTCCCGAAGAACTTCTATTACGAAATTGAGGAATAACTTTCCCATTTTTGCTTAGCCCAAAAACATCATAATAAATGCGAACCCCTATAACTCCAAGCACATTGGTGCTTTGGGCCTCGAACCGAATACGTCGACCACCCTTGAATTCCCAATTGGTACCAAACAGGCCATCAGAGGGGGGAACTTTTTCTGACAAAGAAAATTCATTGCTGACGATCGGTTGAGTGATGTCTTCTGGCTTATAAGGTTCAGCAATGCAACGGCAACCATAATCTTCCCCCGGATGTCCGGTTTTAGGGGGATTATTCCAGGCAAAAATTTTACCGTCATTCGCGGCATGGCTCGCACGGACCTTCCCATCCCTTCTCGTGCGCCAAATATAATGGGTCGTGGTGCGTTGCTGTTTTGTGGTTAAGTTATGCTGGTTTAAAGTTTCTTTGAAAGGTGTGCCCCGGCGTATATAAGCTTCAAAGGCTTTTTTATAAGCAAGGCTAGAAGTGTCCATGAATGCTAGTCCTGTGTTTTAAAGTTCAGGACCACAGTCTACCATCAACAATAAGGGGCGGGGATAAGTCAGCTTAAGTTCAATTTTGAGATTTAAAACGAACGTTTTCTTAAGTCGCAAACCGGAAATGCAACACGTCCCCGTCTTGCACCACATAGTCCTTGCCCTCAAGCCGCATCTTGCCTTTTTCTTTCGCACCAGCCTCACCGTTCAATGCGATATAATCGTCAAAGCTAATGGTCTCAGCGCGAATAAACCCTTTTTCAAAGTCGGTATGAATAACGCCAGCCGCTTGCGGCGCCTGAGTGCCGGTTTTAACCGTCCAGGCCCGGGCCTCTTTGGGGCCAGCTGTGAAATAGGTGATCAGATCAAGCAGCCCATAGCCCGCTCGGATCAGGCGATTAAGCCCAGGCTCTTCAAGGCCAAGGTCGCTTAAAAATTCGTCGCGCTCTTCAGCCTCCAATCCTGAAAGCTCAGATTCAATCTTGGCAGAAATCACAACAAAAGCTGCCCCTTCTTTGGAAGCTTTTGTTGTGATTTCTGCCAAGATTGGATCTGAG
>JANQQH010000245.1 GCA_028285025.1 Hyphomicrobiaceae bacterium
TTTGCGGCAATTGGATTCCTCGATCACAGCCAAGCGGCCCTTGAGATTTTTTGCCTATAGTGTGGCTGAGCCAGAGCTTTTATCGGCCAACACCCATAGTGAAATATTATTATGTTTTAAAGGATGGGGTTTGCCTGTAAATCCGTTGACCAAGGTTTGCCAAAGTGTTGATGAATTGCTTGGTGTGCATGAAGAGATCGAAGCACAACGGGCTGTGCTTGGTTATGACATTGATGGCATGGTTTACAAGATTGATGATTTGGGGTTGCAGGCCAGGTTAGGGTTTGTTTCGCGTGCGCCGCGCTGGGCGATTGCGCATAAGTTTGCTGCCGAAAAGGCGGTGACGCAATTAGAGGCTATTGACATTCAAGTGGGGCGCACCGGGGCATTAACGCCGGTTGCAAAATTAAGACCGGTAACGGTGGGCGGTGTGGTTGTTTCCAATGCGAACTTGCACAATGAGGATGAGATTGAGCGCAAAGATGTTCGGGTGGGTGACTGGGTGCTTGTGCAACGGGCCGGAGATGTGATCCCGCAAGTGGTCGAGGTTTTAACAGACAAGCGCGAAGGTCGATTAAAGAGGTATGCTTTTCCAACAATTTGTCCTGCTTGCGGGTCACCTGCTGTGCGCGAACGGGATGAAAAAACAGAGAAAGAAGATGCGGTGCGTCGGTGTACGGGGGGCTTTATTTGTCCGGCTCAGGCGGTGGAACGGTTAAAGCATTTTGTCTCGCGCAATGCCTTTGACATTGAAGGGTTGGGAGACAAGCAAATCAGCGCGTTTTATGATGGTGGGCGCGTTATGGCCCCGGCTGATATTTTCACTTTGCAGCAACGTGATGCACGCCATGAGACCCCTTTGCAAGAGGTTGAAGGCTGGGGGGAGAAATCGGCCACCAACCTTTGGGATGCGATCTCAGGCCGGCGCACGATTGGGCTTGATCGGTTTATTTATGCGCTTGGCATTCGTCATGTGGGTGAGACCACCGCGCGTGACTTGGCTCGTTATTATCAAACCGTTCAGACTTGGGTTGAGCAAATGAGCCTGGCTCATGACCAAACAAGTGAGGCTTTTCTTGAATTGCAGAATATAGATGGCATTGGCCATGTGGTGGCCAAGAGCCTGGTGGACTTTTTTCAAGCTGAGCGGAACGTGCAACAGGTTCAAGCGCTTTTGGACCAGATTACGGTTGAGCCGGTTGCTTTTGAAGAGGTTGCTTCTTCAGTGAGTGATAAAACCATTGTCTTTACTGGCAAGCTTGAACTCATGAGCCGGTCTGAGGCCAAAGCGCAGGCTGAGCGTTTGGGGGCAAAGGTGGCAGGTTCAGTTTCGAAAAAGACTGACCTTGTGGTTGCCGGCCCGGGGGCTGGTTCGAAGCTTAAAAAGGCACAAGAATTGGGCGTTGAGGTTTTGTCTGAGCAAGAGTGGGTTGATTTGGTTGGGGGGTGATAGGGACCTAGTCTAGCCATTCTGGCTTTGGGGTGTCCAGTCCGGTCAAGCGGGCCATGCCTTGGCGGCGTAATGGAGGGATTGCCATTATCAATGGGGCAATAAATGTCAGCATAAAATCAAAAAACGGGCCGGGCGCTGTGATTT
>JANQQH010000285.1 GCA_028285025.1 Hyphomicrobiaceae bacterium
TAACTGTACGCATGAGGCGGGTGATTTGGCAGTTCACGCTCAACACGCTGGTGCAAAGGCTGTGCTTGTGGTGACGCCTTATTATAATAAGCCAACCCAAGATGGGATGTATCAGCATTATAAAGCGATAAATGATGCGATCAATTTGCCAATCATTATCTATAATATTCCGGGCAGGTCTGTGATTGATATGAATTCGCAAACCATGGCACGCTTGTTTGCTTTGCCTAATATTGTGGGGGTAAAGGACGCGACCGCGGATTTGGCCCGGGTTTCACAACAAAGAGCGGTAGTTGGTCATGACTATATCCAGCTATCTGGTGAAGATGCCACTGCACTTGGGTTTATGGCTCATGGTGGGCGTGGTTGTATCTCTGTGACCTCGAATGTAGCGCCTAAGCTTTGTGCGCAATTTCAAGAGGCTTGTTTGCGTAAGGATTTTGAAACGGCATTGAGCTTGCAAGATCGTCTGATGCCTTTGCATGAAGCGTTGTTTTGTGAATCAAACCCTGTGCCAACCAAATATGCCCTTTCCCGCTTAGGATTTGGATCTGATGAAGTGCGATTGCCGCTCGTCCCGCTGACCGTGGAGGGACGAAAAGTGGTTGATCAAGCTTTGGAACAGGCCCAACTGGTTTAAGAATTGAATTTGAGTAGAAACGTTATGGCTTTTAGTAAGAAAAAATCAGATCACCGCTCGATTGCCGAGAACCGGCGGGCGCGGTTTGATTTTGAAATCATGGAAACCTTTGAAGCCGGTATTATGTTGCAAGGCTCTGAGGTTAAATCCTTACGCACGGGCAAAGCCAACATTGCAGACAGTTATGCTAGCAATGAGGGTGGTGAGATTTTTTTGATTAATGGTTATATCCCAGAATATACCCAAGCTGGGCGGTTTAATCATGAAACCAGACGTCCGCGCAAATTGCTTTTGCATGCAAGAGAGATTAAAAAACTCATTGGTTCCATTCAACGTGATGGCTTAACGTTGGTGCCGTTAAAATTATATTTCAATGATCGCGGCATTGCCAAGTTACAAATTGCCTTGGCGCGGGGTAAGAAAATCCATGATAAACGCCAAACCCAAAAGGACCGCGATTGGAACCGCCAAAAGTCCCGTTTGCTGCGAGAGCGGGGATAGAAGGGTTCCAATGTAAGCTCAAGCTTGGGTTTTTGGTGGCGGGGCTATAAATAGTCAACAGCGCTTGCGAACACATCTTCAAACATCTGTTGCGTTAAGCGCCCTGTATTGGTGTTGTAGCGTGAGCAATGATAGCTATTAATCATTTTTTGTTCGTTTGGCAGCTCATGAATGGCACCGTGAGCAAATTTATAGTCTTTTTGTTTGCCTTTGATGGCTCTGACCACTGATTCATGGGCAATGCGGCCAAGGCTTATGACAACTTTTAAGTTGGGCAGTTTTGCCAGCTCATCGATTAAAAAGGGCTGACAGTT
>JANQQH010000323.1 GCA_028285025.1 Hyphomicrobiaceae bacterium
ATCAAATATTTGCAAGGCACACCATATGTGAAAAACAATGCCTTTAAGTCACTTGATCCTAAAACAGGTCGTCCGACTTATGATCCTGCTCACGTACCAGTAACTGGTAAGCGGGTTTCTTATTGCCCAAGCTTGTGGGGTGGTAAAGACTGGAACTATGAATCATATAATCCAGATAATGGATTAATGTTTATTCCGGCTAACCGCAACATGTGCAACTCCTTCATCGGTATTTGGCAAGATGATGTTGATCCAGCTTCTGGTCAATTCTGGGCCGGGATTAACATTCCTGATTTGCAGGTTTATCGTCCTGATCCAAATGATGGCATTGGTCATTTGCAAGTTTGGGATGTGAAGAAACGTAAAAAGGTTTGGTCGCATGACTTTGGTCTAACTATGAACTGGGCCTCTGTTCTGTCAACAGCTGGTGATCTGGTGTTCCATGCTGGAACCAACGATCGTAAGTTGCGGGCCTTCCATGCCAAAACAGGCAAAATTTTATGGGAGTTTCCACTGAACTCAACATCTATTGCACCTCCCATTAGCTATGAAGTCGATGGCAAGCAGTATCTTGCTGTTGTCGCTGGATATGGCGTTGACGCTCAGTGGACAAATGGCGTGCTTGGTAAGCAAGACAAAACAGGTAAATGGCTCACCGATGTTCCTGAAGGTGGCGTTATCTGGGTGTTTGCTTTGCCAGACGCGTAAAAACAAATAATACTAAAAAAGGAGGCGAGACTTTTGTCTCGCCTCCTCTTTAATCTGCTTTAATTTGAGAATAAACTTCTGGGAGGAATTTGAAATAACAATGCTCATTTTTAAAAGAATTTTGAATCAAAAGGGGCAAGGGTGTAACTGTTGTGAATCATGTGCTGAAAAGCTGTCTGACGATAATTTAGAGACATCTCGCCGCGGCCTGTTTAAATGGACATTGGGCGCTTTGCCTTTGCTTGGTAGTGTTTTGCCAATAACTAATGCTTGGGCTGAAGCTACGGATAAATCAGAGCAAGATGAAGCAAAAAGAAAATTAACACCACAGATAGGTGATCGTTTCACTTATTTTACTCGCCGCAAAAGAGGCACAATATTAACTGTCGACGATTTGAAGTTGGGCGAGAAGCAGATATTAGCATTACCGATTGGGCCAGATGGGGTAGTGCGTGATCGCAATCGCTATAATCAAGTTTTATTACAACGTTTGTCTGCTGATAAATTTGATAAAGAGAGCGCTGAACGCTCATTTGATGGAATTATAGCCTATTCGGCCATTTGTACTCACAATGGGTGCCCGGTGACTGGGTGGCAAAAATCAAATAGCACTTATATGTGTCCGTGCCATCAAAGTGTATTTGATCCTCAACAATCGGCAACTGTGGTTGATGGGCCTGCGCCTAGACCTTTGCCTGCTTTGCCCATCAAAGTTGAAAATGGGGAGATTTTAGTTGCAGGTGATTTTACCGACTGGGTTGGCTTTGGCCAAAAGCGCAGCAGTTAAGAGCGCTTGATTTTTAATCATTGATTTAGCAGAAAAGAGTTTAAAACAGATGAGCAAACGTTCTTTCTTATCATTTGCAGTCACCATATGGGTTTTGGGTTTGCCAATTTTAATGGTGACTTTGGCCAGTTCGCCTGTGTTTGCGGCAAAACCTGTAATAGGTGTTGTGTGTAAAGGTGGTTTTTTTGTTGCCAGTCCGGATCGGAATATTTTCTGGATTGATGGTGATCGCAAGGGTAAGACTTCTGTTTACACCAACAAGAAGAGGCTTTGGGCTATGGCTGAGTGTGGCTCTGGAGTGGTTTCTGTTTTTCGTAGTGATTCGCAACAAACAAAGACTGAGTATGAAGCTTTCTACAGCCCTGATTGTATGAATATTGGGGCTGAAAAGGGAGCTACAAAACGACTTTATCAGGGGACTGAGCCAGTTATCAGAATTACACCGGTTGAAAAAGGTGTTGAGCTTAGGCTTGCGAATAAAAAAATCATTAAAAATCAGAGTTGTTCTGCCAATTCAGGGGGGTAGATATGAAGCCTCTTCCTTTTGCTATTAAAGGAGTTCCTATTCGGTTGGCTTTGGTTACATTGGTCGCTTCTTTTTTTTTATTGGTAGGGCTTTTTTATTTTCCTTCACAAAGTCGTAGCCTACCTCTTAAAGGTACCGCGCTGGATCAGACTTTGCAATCGATCCTTGAAGGTTATGATTTGCAAAGTCTTGTTCCGACAACAAGACACATTAAGCCAGTTGATGACGATCTTTTTGAGCTGGGCAAGGAACTGTTTTTTAGCAAAACCTTAAGCGGTAATTTTGATGTTTCATGTGCGTCTTGCCATCATCCGTTGTTGGCAGGAGGTGATAAGTTGAGTTTGCCGGTAGGTGAAAGCGCTTATGATCCGGATTTGTTGGGCCCTGGCCGATGGCATAATTGGAAAAAATCAAAAGATCCGCGAAGTTATGGCGGACCAAATGTTCCGCGTCATTCACAGACGATTTTTAACACTGCGCTTTATAATAAAGCCATGTTTTATGATGGCCGGATTTTTCGCTTATTTGCACAGGGTAATAAATCGGCTGCGGGCGATGTAGGTTTTCGAACACCAGACAGCCATTTGTGGCAGGCTGATCCGCTCGCGGGTTCATCTTTGTTAGCCGCTCAGGCACGGTTTCCCGTTGTGTCTGCTCATGAGATGCTTGGTTTCGGGTTTGAAGAGTCTGAAAGCCATGCCAAGGCGCGTGATTTGTTAACGGAACGCTTAAGAGCCAGCAAAGATAAAAACGGTAACAACAAGTGGCTGGAGCTTTTCCGCCAAGCATTTAAGAAAATGCAAGCGCCTGCAAATGAGGTGATTACTTTTGAGAATATACAAGAGGCGATAGCGGCTTACGAGCGCTCGCAAATTTTGATAGACAATGATTGGTATGCCTTTGTTAAGGGTGAGCAAGACCGTTTAACTTCGCAACAGAAAAAAGGGGCGGTGCTTTTCTTTACACCGGCTAAAGATGGGGGTGCCGGCTGTGTAGGTTGCCATCAGCCACCTACTTTTACAGATGAAAAATTTCATAACATTGCTGTTCCGCAATTCGGGCGTGGGATTCTTGCGGGAGGGGAAGATTTTGGGCGTCGCGGTGTTAGCCAAGAGGATAAAGACCGTTACGGTTTTCGCACGCCGTCACTATTGAACGTGACGCATACAATGCCCTACGGGCACACGGGTGCGTTTGTCGATCTGAGAAGCGTTATAAAACACCATATTTCCCCGCAAACTTCGCTAGATGCGTTTGATTTTACTTTTGCCAATAACAAGCAGTTAAAACATGTGGCTGGGCTTTATGGTAAGGCTAAGTCTTTAAGTTTTGACGCACTCAAAGACCTTAAGGCTAAGCAAAAATCGAAAGCCAGTTTGTTGCCTGCAGACCTTAAATTAACAGACGAGCAAATTGTAGCGCTGGAGGCGTTTTTGCACAGCTTGACTGATCCATGCCTTGATGATCAGAACTGTTTGAGTAAATGGATTCCTGATCCTAAAACTGCCAGCCCTGACAAACATCGTTTGTTAGCTCGGTTTGCCAAGGATGAGGGGAAGGGCCCGCCTTCGCCTTTGCGACCTTTAGAGCAGGTGATCGCCAAAGATGTGCCTTTAGGTGATGAACTAAAGCAGGTTGGCGCCAGTTATTCATATCGCGTCGCTTGTGAGGCAAAAAGGCCGGTTGAGAATAAAGGTGGCTTTTTGTTTAACGAGATTGCCAATGAGGCTGGGTTAAAAGGCAAACATAAAGTTTCTTGGGATAATTATACGTTGAAGACGGCGCAACGTGTGATCTTTACAGGTGGTGTTGCTGCTGGCGATCTGGATGGGGATTGCTGGCCTGATATTTATTACCCTAACGGGGACGCCAACATTGACGCTATTTTTCGTAATAAAAAGGACGGCACTTTTTATAATGTATCGCGGTCCTGGGGGATCGATCAGCGTGATCTCTCAAATGGTGCGGCGATTGCTGATATTGATGGTGATGGTGATATGGATATTATTACCACATCAATTTTACATAAAATTTTGCCCTCTGTTGTCAGTGCGAAAGAAGGTAAGAAGCAGGGTGAAGCGCCGACTATCTATTTGAATAAAACGGGCAAAAAGTTTGAGGTTGAGACCAACACAAATATCAGTACGGCCCTAACGGGTTGGTCAGTGGCGTTTGCTGATTATGATGCTGATGGTGATTTGGATGCTTTAACAACGCATTGGCGCGGGCCAGGCCTTGGTGGGGAGCGCACCAATCATTTATGGAAAAATAACAGTGAGAAAGGCAAGCTTTCTTTTGCCAAGGCGGATGAAGAGGCTGGTCTTCTTGGGATCACGGGTAAGTCAGATTTTACTTTTACGGGGTCTTTTGCTGACATCAATAATGATGGCTTTCCAGATATTTTGATGGTGGCTGACTTTGAAGAGACCCAAGTTTACATGAACAATGGCGATGGTACCTTTAAAAAGGTAACTGATCAGAGCCAAATTAACGATAAAAACGGCATGGGGGCTGCTGTTGGTGATTTTGATAATGATGGTGATCTTGATTGGTTTGTTTCAAGCGTGTGGGATCCAAATGGTGTTGCTGAAGGTACATGGGGGACTATTGGTAATCGGCTTTATCGAAATGATAATGGGCGTTTTACCGATGTGACTGACAAGGCCGGTGTGGCGAAAGGCTTTTGGGGGTGGGGGTCTTGCTTTGCAGACTTTAACAATGATAGCCAGCCGGATTTGTTTCAAGTCAATGGGTTTTATCTACACCCGGCTATGGCAAAGCATCTGGGAGGTGCTTCTGTTTTTATGAAACTTAAGCGGGCTATGCACGAATTTGAGCGCACGCCAAGTCGTCTTTACATTTCTTCTGGTGATGGGACCTTTCAGGAAAGGTCTGAGAATTGGGGGGTCACTGATACTAAATCTGGCCGTGCGGCTTTGTGTTTTGATTATGATCGAGATGGTGATGTTGATATTTTGGTGAGTAACCATCAAGACCGGCTTTTGCTTTATAAAAACAATGCTCGGTCAAAAGATAACACAAATTTCTTAAATGTTTCGCTTAAAGGGATTGGTAAAAATACAAAAGCGGTTGGTGCTAAAATTTATGTACGTGCGAATGGGGTTAGCCAAATGCAGGAAATAAGGGCTGGTGGGCGTTTTCTTTCCAGTGCCCCTTTAGAGGCTCACTTTGGTATTGGTGCAGCCAAGACCATTGATGAGATTAAAGTCGTCTGGCCCAAGCCTCATTATAGTTTTAGTGTGATCAAGAATGTGCCTGCTAATAAGTTTATTACAATTTCTCGCGACTTAGAGAACGAAATGAGTGTGAAATGAGCTAAAAGGTTTGTTGTTTGTTGCAAACCTTATTTATCGATCCGGCCCATCATTCTCATCTTAGAGGCAATCTTGGTGCGTTCGGTGACTTTTTGACCCTGGCGGAACGCATGAGCAACATAATCTATATGATCATAGGCTTTTTGTTTTGCAGTTTTAGGGTCACGGGTGAAAATAGCTTGGGCGATGGCGTGATGTTGTTCTAGCAAAGCTTCCGCTGAATTTTCAACCGTATGCAAATAGTCTCGATTATAAAACAGCGTTCTTTGAGATAGGTCATAAATAGAGGTCATCATATGAATTAATGTGGTGTTGTGACTGGCGCCAACAATGGCTGAGTGAAAATCAATGTCAGCTTTTCTGGCTACATTGCGATCACCAGTTTCATGGGCTTTGTTCATTTCAAGGAGGACTTCTTCTATGACTTCACGGTCTATTTTCGTCATACGTTCAGCGGCTAATTTTGCGGCAAAGCCTTCTTGTTCGCGGCGGTATTCTAAATAATCGAAAAAAGCGCCTGTGTGGCGTGAGTATAGATTGCTCAAAGCTGGCGACATTGCATTGCCAACCAGGGGGCCTACAAAGGTACCATCCCCGTGTTTGACAACAATGAGGTTATCATATTCCAGCCGTTTTAAAGCTTCACGTAATTTGGGGCGAGATACCTTTAAAACCTCAGCCAGCTCGCGTTCAGAGGGAAGCTTGTGTCCTTCTTTTAAAACGCCAGAGACAATCATGGTTTCAATCTGACCAATCACTTCATCAACGATTGATCCGTGATCTATTGGGTCAAATACGGTTTTTCCATCAGGCAACGGGATCTCCCTTCTTACCAAATTTGTGGGACAAGAGTTAGATTGGTTTTTTATACTCCTTATGTATGCTCAATTTGTTTATTTATTTAATTTATAAAACCTCAAAAATTTTTTTTGATCAAGCTAGAAGAAATTTAATATAATATTGCTGATTTTGATTTGGTTTTCATTCTTATGCTGACGATATGATTAATTTCATTTGGTTATGTATTTCTATATTACTTCAAGCTGGAAATTTTGCTTTTTTAAGCTCTTTTTTTATCATTGCTGTTTTTCGGATATGATTAATTTGTGTCACTTTCTTCATTTACTGTGGGTTATTCCAAAAACAGATGATTTTTAAATTGTTTTATTTGTGATTTTAGGCATATACAGTGCTCTAAATTAGTGGTAAAGTTTGTTTACCTAGTGAGTCTGATTCGACTGTAAAGGCCTTAATCGTGCCTTTATTTTTCTGTCGTGATTTGCTTGTGGGAGGTATTTGCTGTTTTTATTTCGGATCGGGGAGGGGTTTAGTAATGAGGCTGAGTAATTGTCATAATTTTCATGATTTTAGGACACTTGCGGAGCAGAAACTGCCAGGGCCAATTTTCAATTATATTGATGGTGCGGCTGATGATGAGGTTACGTATCGTCAAAACACGGATAGTTTTAACAATTGTGACCTTATTCCGAATGTTTTGCGAGACGTAAAAGATATTGACCTTAGTGTTAGCGTTATGGGTCAAAAACTTGATTTGCCGATCTATTGTTCTCCAACGGCTTTACAGCGGCTTTTTCACAAAGATGGAGAGCGGGCTGTAGCTGCGGCGGCGGCAAAGTATGGCACAATGTTTGGGGTCTCTTCACTTGGTACTGTGAGCTTGGAGGAGTTGCGCGAAAAACACAAAAACCCTCAGTGTTATCAATTTTATTTTCATAAAGACAAAGCGCTTAACAAAGCCATGTTGGAGCGGGCTAAAGAGGCCGGTGTCGAGGTTTTGATGTTAACTGTTGATAGTATAACTGGGGGGAATCGTGAACGTGATTTGCGCACTGGTTTTTCCATTCCTTTTCGGTTGACTATGGCAGGCATGTTTGAATTTGTGCGTAAGCCGGCATGGGGCATCGGTTATGTGATGAGTGAAGGGTTTTCATTGCCCCAGTTGAACAAGCATATCAATATGAGTGGCAGTCCGATGTCGATTGGGCGTTATTTTACTGAGATGCTTGATCAATCCATGAATTGGGATGATGTGGCTGAACTTGTTGAGTTATGGGATGGGCAGTTTTGCCTTAAAGGGGTTATGTCTAGCCAAGATGCTAAGAAAGCTACTGAGATTGGTTGTACAGGTGTGATTCTTTCCAATCATGGTGGGCGCCAGTTGGATGGTTCTCGTGCGCCGTTTGATCAACTGGCAGAGATTGTTGATGAGGTTGGTGATGAGATTGATGTTATTATGGATAGTGGCATTCAACGCGGGACCCATGTTTTAAAAGCGTTGTCTCTTGGGGCAAAAGCAGTTGGGGGCGGGCGTTTTTATCTTTATGCCTTGGCCGCGGCTGGACAGGCCGGCGTTGAACGTGCCTTAGAGCTAATGAAGGCTGAGATTGAACGAGATATGAGGTTGATGGGAGTATCTTCGATTTCAGAATTAAGCCGTGAAAACTTGCGCTTTAGATAAGCTGTTTAGCTTTTCATTCATTTGAAATCTTATAGAAAAAATAGTTTTTAAGCTGGTGTCGGGCTATCCAAGGAGTTCTTTGATCGAGATCGATTTGTTGCTCTTTTTAATGCCCGATACCCCCCAAATAGAACCCCTAGATTTGTAGTTTGGGTTAAGATGGGTGGGTATATCTGTCATAGGTACGCCTTCCCGTTTTGATTTTTTAGTTCATTTGCATAGCCCCAGATATGCCTTCTGGTGGCTTGGAAAGTGCTGAACTTTACCAAACTTCATCGGACCAGAGCTTGGCTAAAAGCTATTGATATGTAAATGGCTTTTGGAAGTTTCAGGACATTTTAAGAAAAAAAAAGACGTTTTAAGAAAAGGAAATGGCTCCCGGGCCGGAGTCGGACTGTTTTGTTAAGTCCTTGATGGGGAATGATTTATT
>JANQQH010000341.1 GCA_028285025.1 Hyphomicrobiaceae bacterium
GGCCTTAGATATGGAAGAACAACAAACGATTTACTCTTTGCTGTTTGAGGCTGATACCAAACAAGCCGAAAAGCAAATAGAAGAGCTGCAAAAGAAAACCAATATGTTTTCACAAACCATGGTTTCGACTTTTGACCAAATTGTGTTGAAAGGTCGAGATGCTGAGACGGTGTTTAAATCATTGGCTCTGCAAATCTCTGGGCAAGCTTTGAAAAAGGCTATTTTCCCTGCTCAAGCGGCTTTGGGGACTAGTTTGGGGTTTGATATTAGCGGTATTGTAAATTCAGCCTTAGGGTTTGCAAAAGGGGGGGCGTTTAGCAGCGGTGTGGTTGGCGGGGCCCTCAATTCACCGATTGGGTTTCCATTGGGTGGGGGGAATGTTGGGGTTGCTGGTGAAGCTGGGCCAGAGGCTATTTTGCCCTTGTCACGAGGGCCTAATGGAGAGCTTGGGGTGCGCATGCAAGACCAAAGGCCGATGGCTGTCACGATTAATATTTCTACGCCTGATGTTGAAAGTTTTGCCCGTTCAGAAGGTGAGGTTGCTGCCAGTCTGCAACGGATTGTCTCTCGTGGCAATCGGAATTTGTAATCGGATAATTTTAAGTAAAGCCTGTTTATGACCTTTCACGAAGTAAGATTTCCTACCGATATCTCGATAGGGGCCCGCGGTGGGCCAGAGCGTCGCACCGAGATTGTTGTGCTGGGCTCTGGCCATGAAGAGCGTAATACCCGGTGGGCTCATTCCAGGCGTAAATATAATGCTGGTTATGGTGTGAAGACCTTAAATGACCTGCATGCGGTTATTGCTTTTTTTGAAGAGCGCCGCGGGCGGCTTTACGGGTTTCGATGGAGAGATGCGATGGATTTTAAATCCAGCCTTCCTCAAGATAATGTGAGTGCAACAGATCAGTTGCTCGGTGTTGGTGATGGAACGACAGATCAGTTTCAGTTGGTTAAGCAGTATGGTTCTGCTCATGAACCTTACACACGCGTCATCAACAAGCCGGTTTCTACAAGCGTGCTGATTAGTCTTGATGGGGTTTTGCAGGCTGAGGGCTCAGATTATACTTTAGATACCAGTACCGGCTTGGTGACGTTTTTACCCGGGCACATTCCTGCGAGCGGTCAAAATGTGACTGCGGGTTTTGAATTTGATGTGGCTGTGCGTTTTGATAGCGATCAGTTGAAAATAAACATGTCTCGTTTTCATGCTGGTGAAATTCCTGACATCCCTATTATTGAAATCCGCATATGAGATCCATTGCACAAGATTTAGAAACACACCTTTTATCGGGCACAACGACTTTGTGCCATTGTTGGAAGGTTATCCGTCATGATGGGACTATCCAAGGGTTTACAGACCATGATGGTCGGCTCAGTTTTGATGGTGTTGATTATGAAGCTGAAAGTGGGTTTGTTGGCTCTGAAAGCCTTTCGCGTATAGGGCTTTCAGTGGACACAATGGAGGTTCACTCCGCGCTTTCTTCTGGCCAATTGGTTGAAGAGGATTTGAGTAAGGGGCTTTATGATAATGCCGCAGTGGAGCTTTATCTGGTCAATTGGCAAAATGTTACTCAGCGCCTGATTTTAAAAAGCGGCAATATTGGTGAGGTGCGCCGGGGCAGCGCAGCTTTTATGGCTGAAATTCGCGGTCTTGCCCATAATTTGCAGCAACCTCAAGGGCGTTTGTATCAATCTACTTGTGATGCGGAACTGGGAGATGCGCGGTGCGGGGTTGATCTTAATCATGCTAGTTACAGTGCGACTGTTGTTGTTACGAATGTTGCGAGTGATCAATCTATTGAGACAGATGGGTTGAATGGCTTTGCTTCCACTTGGTTTCAAGGGGGTCGTGTTGAATGGTTAAGTGGGCCAAATGCAGGGACTATCAGTGAGGTTAAATCGCACCAAAATATAAATGATCAAATTACTGAGCTTCGGTTTTGGCAGCGGTTGGTTTTTCTGCCCTTTATCGGCGATAGTTTTAAAATCACCGCTGGTTGCGATAAGTGCTTTGGGACATGCACAACTAAATTTACCAACCAGGCTAATTTTCGCGGCTTTCCGCATATGCCAGGTAATGATTTTATCATCTCGACACCGCGTTAATGAGGTCATTCCTAGATGACACCAGTGAAAACAAACAGGCCTGCTTCAAGGGAACAAAGAGATCAAATTGTAAGCTTGACCAAAGAGTGGATTGGCACGCCTTATCATCACCAGCAAAGCGTGAAACGGGTTGGTTGTGATTGTTTGGGGCTTGTGCGCGGGGTGTATGAAGCCTTTTACCACTTGGCACCAGATCCAATTATTCCTTATAGCCGGGATTGGGCGGATGTGAGTGGACAAGAAACTTTGCTTCGTGCTGCCAATGATCATTTGATTAAAAGCTCTAAGAACTCAAAAGAAATTGGTGATGTTTTGATCTTTCGGTTTCGTAATTGGATGGTGGCCAAACATGCTGGTATTTTAGTTTCTCCTAGCACAATGGTGCATGCCATTGAAGGAAGCACAGTGTGCGAAGTTCATCTGGGTGCTTGGTGGCAGCGTCACATTGCTGGGGTTTTTAGCTTTCCCACTTCCATCACCACTCAACAATAAATTTTCAAATAAATAACTTATTGATCAGGAGGTTGCCTTGGCAACACTAGCTTTAGATGCTGTGGGCTCCAGTTTGGGGGCAAGTTTTTTGCCCAGCATTGGTGGCATTTCAGGGGCTGCATTAGGTCAAGCAGCCGGGGCTATTACGGGGCAATATATTGATCAATCTCTGTTTGCTTCATCTGGGCAACCGCTTGCTATTGAAGGGCCGCGGCTTTCAGAACTTGATGTCACCACTTCTAGTGAAGGGCGCCCCATTGTGCGCAGTTATGGGCGCAATCGCGTTGCTGGTGAAATGATTTGGGCGACACAGTTTGAAGAAGAGATTGTCACCACCACGCAAAGTTCTGCTGGTTCGTCTGGCGGGAAAGGGAGTGGGGGATCACGTCGTTCAAGCGTTACCAGTACCCAATATCTTTATTATGCTAATTTTGCGGTGGCCTTGTCTGAAGGGGAGCTGACACGGTTAGGTCAGGTTTGGGCCAATGGCAATGAGTTAAATTTGGCTGACTATACGTATAGGTTTTATAAAGGGAGTGAAACACAAGATCCAGATAGTTTGATTGAAGCCAAAGAGGGGACAGGGAATGCGCCTGCTTATCGCGGGTTGGCTTATATTGTTTTTGAACGTATGCCACTAGAGGTTTTTGGTAACCGCATTCCGCAATTAAGTTTTGAAATTTTTCGCCGGTTGGATGATTTTGAAGCGGATATAAATGCGATTGGTTTAATTCCGAGTTCTGGGGAATATGTTTATGAAAATGATCAGCTAACCAAAGATTTAGGGCTTGGTTTTTCTGAACCTGAAAATACTCATACTCATCAAGGTTTGTCTGACTGGGATGTGTCTTTAAATCAGTTAGAAGATGAGCTCCTTAATGTTAAAAATATTTCTTTGTTTGTGAGCTGGTTTGGAACAGATTTGCGGACCGGCCAGTGTCAATTGCAGCCCGGGGTTGATAATCGAGAAAAGGCTATCATTGGGCGTGAATGGTCTGTTTCCAATCAATCTCGTTCTAATGCTCATTTGGTTAGTCTTGACCAGGGGCGGGCAGCTTATGGCGGGACACCTTCTGATGAGACTGTGGTGAGCGCTATTCAAGATTTAAAGGCGCGCGGGTTCAAGGTTACCTTTAATCCGTTTATCTTGATGGATGTGCCTGCGGGTAATTCCTTGCCAGACCCCTATAATGCAGGCTCTTTTCAAGCTGTTTACCCCTGGCGCGGGCGGATTACGGTTGACCCGGCGCCTGGGCAAACAGGCAGCCCTGATAAAACGAGCGCGGCCATAGGACAATTGCAGAATTTGATTGGCTCTGCCAGTCCATCGGATTTTACTGTTGCTGGCAACACAGTTACTTATACAGGGTCGGCTGAGTGGAGCTATCGGCGTATGGTGTTGCACTATGCCCATCTTTGTGCCAGCGCTGGCGGGGTGGACAGCTTTGTGCTCGGCTCTGAAATGCGCGGGGTTACAACCATTCGCGATGAGACAAATGCGTTTCCCATGGTTGATGCTTTGGTTGCTTTGGCTGGCGATGTTAAAGCCATTTTGGGCGCTGGGTGTAAAGTGACATATGGCGCTGATTGGTCTGAATATTTTGGCTATCAACCTGCTGATGGGTCAGGTGATGTTTATTTTCACCTCGACCCGCTGTGGAGCTCTTCTAATATTGATGCGGTGGGCATTGATTGTTATTGGCCGCTCTCAGATTGGCGCTCTGGTCAGCTTCATTTGGATGCGCAAACCTATGCTTCTGCTTATGAGTTGGACTATTTGCAAAGCAATATTGCGGGCGGGGAAGGGTATGAGTGGTATTATGCCAGTGATGAGGACCGGCAAGATCAAATAAGAACCCCTATCACGGATGGTTATGGAAAACCGTGGGTGTTTCGCTACAAAGACATTCAATCTTGGTGGGCCAATTCCCATTATAATCGCCCTGGTGATGTGGAAGCGGCAAGCCCTACCAATTGGGTGCCGCAATCAAAACCAATTTGGTTGATGGAGGTTGGTTGTCCGGCGGTGCATTTGGGCAGTAACCAACCAAATTTGTTTGTTGATCCGAAAAGTTCAGAGTCTAACCTGCCTTATTTTTCCAATGGGACCAGGGATGATTATATTCAGCGGCGTTATATTTCCGCTTTGATGAATTATTTTACTCCTGGAGGGGACGGTTTTTCTTCTGCCAACAATCCGTTATCAACCGGGTATTCTGGTCGCATGGTCGATCCTGAGCGGATTTATGTTTATACCTGGGACGCCAGACCGTATCCAGCTTTTCCAGCCAATCTGGATGTTTGGGGGGATGGTGAAAATTGGTTGCGTGGCCATTGGTTAAACGGGCGGGTGGGCAGTGTTTCTTTGGCGGCTTTGGTCAGCCAGATTATGATTGAATATGGGTTTGATGACTTTGCTCCGCCTCCTCTGAATGGTATTGTTGAGGGGTATCTTATTGACCGTATTCTGTCTGCGCGCGATGTGCTGCAGCCTTTGGAGTTGGCTTTTTTCTTTGATAGTTTTGAAAGCGAGGGCAAGCTTAAGTTTAAGCATCGTGGCAGTGGGGTTAGTGGTCTTAGTCTTTCTCCTGATCAGCTTGTTGAAAGTAACCGGGATGAAAGTTTGTATCAATTGACCCGCCGACAAGAAACGGAATTGCCGCGCTCTGCTAAAATAAGTTTTATTGATGGTGATCAGGCTTATCAGCCGCGTGCTTTGGAAGGGCAGCAAACGATCGGGCAAACGAAGCGCGTGGCAACAGCTCAATTGCCAATGGTTTTAAAGCCGGACCACGTGCAGTCTTTGGCCAATAAATGGGTGCATGAAAGTTGGGCCTCCAGGGAAGAGGGTGCGTTTGCTTTGCCCTTAAGTTTGTTAAAGCTGGAGCCAACAGATATTGTTGATTTGGAGTTGAACGGGCACTCAAAACCGTTGCGGATCACTGAAGTTAATGATCAACATCACAGGGCCATTCAAGCACAATCGATTGATCCGCTTTTATATGACGATGTGGTGGCAACAGATGCGTTGCCAAGTCATCAAGCACCAGAACTTTATGGCCCTTCAAAAGCTGACTTTTTTGACTTTCCTTTATTGAATGGCAATGAAACCGCCCACGCAGGCTATGTTGGTGCGTTTCAAGACCCTTGGCCAGGGCAAGTTGCTTTTTATCGCTCTCCAGAAGATGGGGACTATCGGCTTAATCAAATTGTGAATGCGCCGGCAAAAATGGGAGTGTTGTTAAATGATTTGCTTGGTGGGCCGTGTGGGCGCTGGGATTATGGCAATATACTGCATGTTCAGTTGGATATTGGAGAGTTGAGCTCGGCAAGTTCTGTGGCCGTTTTAGGTGGCAAAAATATCGCCGCTGTGCGTCATGATGATGGTGGCTGGGAAATGATCCAATTTCAAAGCGCAACCCTTATTGGCTCCAAGCAATACGAACTGTCCGGTTTGCTACGGGCTCAAGCAGGCACAGAAGATGCCTTACAAACCATTGCTAGCTCTGGTTCTGATTTTATCTTAATTGATGAGGCCTTGGTTCCTGTCAATATGAGCGTTAATGATATTGGTCTGTCTTATTATTGGCGCTATTGGCCGGGTCCTTATGGTTTAGGGCATCCTGCGTTTCAAACCAGCCAATTTGCCTTCACAGCTCGTGGTTTGTGCCCCTTTGCTCCGGTTCATTTGCAAGGGCGTGATCAAAGTGGTGATTTTCATATTCACTGGATCCGTTGTAGCCGAGTGGGCGGGGACAATTGGGAACTTGAAGAGATCCCCGTTGGTGAAGCCCAAGAACAATATGAAATTGATATTTTGGATAATGACACTGTGATGCGAACCATAAGCACGCAAATACCTCAAGGGGTTTACAGTGCGGCGGATCAGTTAAGTGATTGGGGTGCGCCACAATCTAGCTATCATATCAAAGTCTATCAGCTTTCAGAAATTTATGGTCGCGGCGGGGCGGGCGAGGCTGTGCTCATCAATCAATAAAGTTTAAAGGAAGCCTTTATGCCTTTATCTAATGTTCCTTCCAATGGTGAGGGGCCTGTTCAAAGTTGGAAAACGATTGAAGATGGGGTGATAGCAAGCAGTTTGATCACTGCGCCCGCTTGGGGGGCTTGGTTGAGTGAACTGAATGTGGTGCTGACCACTTTGTCTTTATTGATTGGTTTGACCCTTGGTGTTTATCGCTTGTGGCGGATTTATCAGCGCAACCGGGATAATAAGCCTCCCTCCAATTTTTCAGACGACTAAATTCCATTATGCTGAGGTTTTGGTTTTATGAAACCGAATGACAATGTTCCTGTATGGGTCATAAAGGCCCTTGACCATATTCATATTCAAGAGGTGCAAGGGGCAAAGAGCAATCCGGTTATCAAGGGCTTTTATCGCGATGTAGGGCATGAGTATGTTGAACATGATGAAGTGCCGTGGTGTGCGGCCTTTGTTGGGAGTGTGCTTGAGCGCTCACAGATCGCTAGCACCAGAAGTTTGTTGGCACGGTCTTATTTGAAGTGGGGGCAGGCTTTAAATACTCCCAAATTTGGAGCAATTGCTGTTTTCAGAAGAGGCAAAAACCCGTCACAGGGGCATGTTGGGTTTGTGATGGGCAGTGACCGTGATTTCATTTTTTTGCTGGGCGGTAATCAAAGTAACCAGGTCAATGTCAAGGCCTATAAAAGATCAGATTTATTAGATTTGCGCTGGCCGACTGAAGCGGTTGATCCTTCTCTTGCCAAGCACGAGCCTATATTCGATCTGGCATTAAGCGAAGTGTTGAAACTGGAAGGGGGCTGGGCGCATCACCCAGATGATCCGGGCGGGGCGACCAATAAAGGGATTACCTTGAAAACTTATGAGCGCGCCATTCAAACTGGTTTAATCCCTCATCCCAACAAGAAACTAATCAATGGGCTTAAAACCATAAAAGATGAAGAGGTGCGCACGATTTATCATGCGCTTTATTGGCTCAAGGCGGGGTGCTTTGAATTGCCTTCGGCATTGGCTCTTATGCATTTTGATGCAGCGGTCAATCATGGGGTTAAGCGGGCTGTGCAATTTATCCAACGCTTATCAGGGGCGATTGTTGATGGGGAATGGGGGCCGCAAACACTGCAAAACGTTAACGCAATGAATGCAAAAACGGCTCTTGGTTTATATGAAAAACTTCGTCGTCACTATTATCGAAGCCGACCGCATTTTACCGTTTTCGGCAAAGGGTGGCTGAACCGGCTGGCACGTGTTTATGCCAGTTCACTGGCTTTACATAAACAAAATGACGATCAGCCTAACCAGAAGGAAGAGGACACTATGATCCAACCAGAACCAACTCCATCTCAAAAATGGTGGGGAGAATCTTTGACCGTTTGGGGCACCATTGTAACCGCTCTATCAACGATTTTGCCAGTGATTGGCCCGTTTTTTGGGCTTGATATCACCAGTGAAATGATTGAGCAATTTGGTGATAGCGTGACAAAACTTATCCAAATTATCGGCGGTGTGACAGGCACAAGCATGGCTTTGTATGGCCGTGCTCGAGCTGAGACAAGTTTGACCCGGCGGTCTATTTCCATGAAGCTTTAAAGGAGATTTGATTATGAGTGCAAAACTTTGGCTTCTCTCATTGGTTTTTTCTACCCTTGCCCCGCTTATTATGCCCAAGCAGAAATCAAGACGAGATGAATATAAATCTGCTGATGCTCGTCAAAAGGGATGATTTCCTTAATTGGCTGCTAGACCAATAAAAACAAAGCGTTATAATATACCCTTATTTATGTGATTGTTTGTTGGCTTGGTACAGTGTTAAGCTGTCCTGCCAGATGAAACGGTTTGAAATAGGGGTGTATTGTGCGCTTGCTCGTGATTGAAGATGATGTTGACCTGAACCGGCAACTAAAAACCGCGCTGGAAGAAGCTGGCTATGTGGTTGATTGCAGTTTTGATGGGGAAGACGGGCATTACTTGGGTGAGACAGAGCCTTATGATGCCATTGTGCTGGATATTGGCCTGCCCAAGATGGATGGCATTAGCGTTTTAGAAAAATGGCGCCGTGATGACATCTCTATACCCGTTTTGATCTTAACAGCCAGGGACCGTTGGAGTGACAAGGTTGCTGGTATGGATGCGGGTGCTGATGATTATGTTGCCAAGCCGTTTCATATGGAAGAAGTGCTGGCGCGTGTTCGGGCGCTCTTGCGTCGCTCTGCGGGTCTTGCTTCTAATGAAATTGAAATTGGATCGTTGCGACTGGATACGAAATCAACCAGGGTTACGGTTGATGGCTCTCCGATTAAATTAACGTCTCATGAATACCGCTTGCTTGCCTATTTGGTGCATCACAAAGACAAGGTTATTTCGCGCACCGAATTGGTTGAGCATTTATACGACCAAGACTTTGATCGTGATTCAAATACGATTGAAGTTTTTGTTGGTCGGCTGCGCAAAAAAATACCTGCCGATTTGATTAAAACCGTCAGAGGTCTTGGATATTGTTTGTCCACGAGTGACCATGACGTTTAATTCTTTAGGGGCCCGCCTTTTTCTTACCTCCACCATTATTGCCTTGATCGTTTTGTTGTTAACGGCCTGGCAGCTCATTTCCCAGTATCAACGCCGCATTGAGTATAATTTTGATGAGCGCTTGAAGGCGAATTTATCTTTGCTGATTGAAAGTAGCTTGCAAGAAAATTTTGAAGTGCCAAAACAGCCCAAACAATTTGGTGGTTTTGCTTTCACTTTGCTTAATTCGGGTTGGTATTGGCAAATACAACCTATCGATAATCCCTCCCTTTCTACCTATACCTCAGTTTCTTTAGGTGATGAGGTCTTATCTTTGAACAACAAGCAAGAGGTTAGTGAAGAGCAAGATGGGACGTCAAAATTTTATGTTAATCATCAAAATGAGCGCCGTTTGCGGGTGATTGAGCGTCTGATTGCTTTGGGGAGCAACGAAAAGCCCCTCACATTTGCCTACATTGTCACCGGTGACAGCAGTGAAATTGAAGATGATGTGATCGATTTTGCCTCTATGCTGGGGCTTTCTTTTCTTATTCTTGGATCTGGATTGATTTTAGCTACGATCTTTCAAGTGAAAGTCGGTTTGCAACCGCTTAAAGTGGTCGAACAAGGGTTGGCTGAAGTTCGTGCAGGCAAAACTGATCGGTTAGAAGGTCAGTTCCCTTATGAGATCGAGCCGTTACAAATAGAGATCAACAATCTGATCAAAAGCAATATGACGATCATTGAGCGGGCGCGTACGCATGTTGGTAATTTAGCTCATGCCCTGAAAACCCCGTTGAGTGTTATCAATAATGAGGTGACAGGCAAACAAGATGTTTTTGCCAGAAAAATTGGAGAGCAAGCTAATTTGATGCAGAGCCAGATAAGTCATCATCTGGACCGAGCTAGAATGGCGGCGCGGGTTGGTGTTGTTGGTAATGTGACGGACATCCACCCCATTCTAAAAAGCTTAGAGCGCGCTTTGGGTAAGATCTATCAAGAAAAGAACATTGCTTTTGAGCTTTACTGTCCTGACAATGCTCAATTTGCTGGTGAGCAGCAAGATTTTGAGGAAATGATCGGTAATTTATTAGATAATGCGTTTAAATGGGCTAATAGCAAGGTCTCTTGTCGTGTCGACTATAAAGAGCAAAAAAGGTCTAAGTCTTTGTCAAATAATTCAAATAGTGAAAAAACGTTACAAGTTATCATTGAAGATGATGGGCCTGGTTTAAGCAAAATAGAACAAAGCCAAGTTTTAGAGCGAGGAAAGAGACTGGATGAGACCGTGCCTGGTTCTGGACTTGGGTTAGCTATTGTTACTGATTTGGTTGACCTTTATGGGGGTATGTTTGAAATCAGCAGTTCTCAGATGGGTGGTTTGCGGATAAAATTGCAACTGCCGACTGGAACATGATTTTTTGCCCAAATTTAGCCCGATTTGACCCGCTATTAGGCTTAAAATTATCGTTTTTCTTGTTTAGGTTTAAGATTTATGAGGCTCTTACGCTTTGAAAAGGGCATGTGAAGTAAAATGGGATCTGTGAAGAATTGAATTTAAAGGATTGCAATTGAACCATAAAAACCACAAAAACAAGCTACAGGTTTCATATGAGAGCGATGTATAAATGTTTATTTGCCTCAAATATTAGGCAGGATGACATTTTTGCATTAATAAATTCCCGAACTAAAGTTTTGGTTCCACATTGTAGGCGGGAAGATTGGAAAGAAAGCAATGACTAAATTTTTTAAAGCAGCAGCAATTCTTTTGGTTGTGCCTTTGTTTTTGTCTGCCTGTTCTGGTAGCTTTAATAAGCAAGATAGTGGCACCGTTATTGGGGCTTTGGCTGGCGGTATTTTAGGTAACCAGGTTGGCAAGGGTAAGGGGCGTGTGTTAGCAACGGTTGCTGGTGCTGTTGTAGGTGGTATTGTTGGCAGTGAAATTGGTAAATCATTGGATGCAAATGATCGCCGGGCTGCAGCTGAAGCAGAATATTATGCGTTGGAAAAAGGCCAGTCAGGTGATGGAACACCGTGGCGCAATCCAGACACTGGGCGCCATGGCGTTATTGTTCCTTCAGCCCCTTATAAATTGCGTGATCAAAATTGCCGTAATTACACACATACAATTTATATTGATGGTGAACCCCAAATTATGAAAGGCACTGCTTGCCGTTCTAATGATGGGACTTGGCAAAAGGTTAGCTAAGTTTTTTAAAGTTATTGTTTAATAAAAAATTTTAATGTTTTAAAAGGCCTCATTTTTTGGGGCCTTTTTATTTTTTTCCTCCTTCCTGTTAGTGATCTTCATTTAAAGCATTGAAATAAATAGCGAATCTTGTTGCAGTGCGTATTTTTTATCCTTAATGTTATTATTTTTTAGGGCTATAGCATTCCAGCTTATACTGTCTTAAACTCTTACATTAAGACAAACATTACATATATTTAATTTTCATGACAGCATGATGCCATGTTTTAACATCTATATGTGGCAAGAGAAATAAGATGATGAAAAGGCTTTCAATCTTTTGATCATTGCACTTGTAAATGGAGAACAACATTGAAAAAACAAATCGGTTTAAATGAACACAGGAAAAGCCGCAATTTGTTCGCTCTTGCGGCAGTTGGATTGGTTGGAACCATGGCTTTGGCAGGCAATATGGCCTTTAATAATAAAGCTGCCTTGGCGGAGATGAGCAAAACAGCCATTAACCCGGTCAAGCCTTATGCTAATGCCCCTGCCAGTTTTGCGGATTTGGTACAAAAGGTGCGTCCTTCTGTGGTCAGTATTTTTGTGAAGGGCAAACAAGAAACTAAAAAGAAGCAATTTGGTCGCAATTTTAATCGTCGGGAAAATCAGCCTCCTTTCGGGCGAGGTCAAGACCCAAATCTGGATCAATTCAGAGATTTCTTCCGTCGTTTTGGTGGTAAGCAAGGGGAACAACCCCAGCCTCAAAATGCCCAAGGGTCAGGCTTTATTATTTCAAAAGATGGTTATGTGGTCACCAACCATCATGTGATTAAAGATGGGTCTGAGTTCAAAGTCACACTGGAGGGTGGCGAAGAACTAGAAGCTCGTTTAATTGGCTCAGATGAGCGTACAGATCTGGCTTTGTTAAAAATTAAGGCCAAGCGCAATTTTCCATTTGTACCTATGGCAGACCATATGGCCCGTGTGGGTGATTGGGTATTGGCTGTAGGTAACCCGTTTGGTCTTGGTGGTACGGTAACAGCAGGCATTGTATCTGCTCATGGACGTAGTGTTGGTGCCAGCCCTTATGATTATTTGCAAATTGATGCTGCGGTGAACCGTGGTAATTCTGGCGGACCTGCTTTTAACCTGAAAGGCGAGGTGGTTGGTGTGAATACTGCTATCTTTAGCCCTTCTGGTGGGAATGTTGGTATTGCGTTTGCGATTCCTTCAATTGTTGTGAACAAGATTGTTTCTGATCTTAGAAAAGCTGGTTCAGTTAAACGTGGATGGCTGGGTATTAACATTCAAAACGTAAGTGAAGATATTGCTGAAGGTCTTGCTATGGATAAGCCTCAAGGGGCTATGGTGACACGTTTAATCGATGGCGGTCCTGCAACAAAGTCTGACCTTAAAGTGCGTGATGTAATCATTTCTGTTAATGGCAAAGATATTAAAGATGTGCGTGACTTGATGCGTAAAATTGGCGAAATTAATCCTGATGAAGTGATTGATATGGTCGTGGTTCGTGATGGAGCGCATAAGAATGTGTCTGTTAAATTGGGCACCTTTCCTTCAAGTAAAGAACTTGCTGCTTTGCAAAGAAATGAACCAGCGCTTGATCCTCAAAACAAAGCGCTTGATGACATCGGCTTGTCTTTGGCGCCTGCCAGAGAAGTTGGCAAGGGTAATGAAGGTGTGGTCGTCACTGAAATTGACCCAGACAGTGATGCAGCACGCAAAGGCATCAAAGTTGGCGATGTGATCCTGGAGATTAATGGTAAGGGCGTTAATTTCCCTAATGAGGTGAGCCAACAAATCGTGGCTGCTAAGGAGAAAAATCTGAAGGTGGTTTTGGTTCGGGTCAAAGATGGGCCTTATTATGGCTTAAAATTAAAAACTGAAAAGAACTAAGCAATGCCAAAAAAGGGTGGATCTTTAAGATCCACCCTTTTTTTAATAACGGGAACACTAAAATGCGTGTGCTTATAATAGAAGACGATTTAGAAACAGCACGTTTTTTAACCAAAGCTTTGGGTGAGACGGGACATGAATGT